>DAOVRJ010000219.1 GCA_030628225.1 Candidatus Zixiibacteriota bacterium
AAATCGAAATCAAATCTTTTACCAAAGGAAAAGATGTAGGCCTGTTCCGTGTCGCTGAAATATCCATCCGCCTGGCCAGTAGACCGCCATTCGGGATGGGCCTGGCCGGTGCGCTCCGAGCTTGTTCCCAACAACTCCCCGTATCTGGGGATGTCAGCGACTCCCAAGCGGATCCAGCTTATTCCCAGACCGAACCCCCGCCCCACGGGCACCGCCAGGGCCAGAGCATCGTAGTTGGCCAGCTCATCGAACATGGTCACGTGAGTGACGCTCAGTTCCGGACCGCTCAGGAAGGAAAGGCCGGCGGGATTCCAGTAGTTGGCGGTGGCGTCGTCAGCCACGGCCACAAAGGCTCCTCCCATGGCCAGAGCTCGAGCACCCACACCCTCCGAGAGAAACTCTGCGGCATATTTGCCTGCCTGCACTCCCCGGGGAAAAACCAAGAAAAACAGCAGAATTACCGCGTTTAAGGTCATCCAACTTCTGGTCATAGTTAACTCTCCGTTGAAAATTCGGTGTTCATCTCGTTCCTTTCCTCTTCGGCACAGGAAAAATGATTCCCTGAGCCCCTTTCTTATTCTAATTTTGCTATTTTGCCCAGGATAGGTGAGATCTCCTTCCCGTCGCTGCGCACTACCTTCAGTTTATAGTAGTAGACCCCATTGGCCACCCTTTCACCTTCGCTGTCCCGACCATCCCAGACAATTTCTACATAGCCGGGACCCACATTGCGATTTTGGAAGGTCCTGATCAATCTCCCCCGGATGGTGTATATCTTGATGGTCACCTGTTCTGCCGGCGAATCCGCAGCCACCACATAGGCAAATACCATCTCCGTCTGAAAGGGATTGGGATGAGTGGCCACAAAGGGAACTTGAAAACCTGCAGTGACGTTGAAGAATATGGAATCCACTGCCGAATTTCCAAAACAATCATAAACCTTTATCGCCATGGTGTACTGACCCACGCTCAGCTGGGGCGCGTAGGTCAACAGACAGAGATTGCTGGTTTGAGGCGAGTAGGCGCTGGAGAAGTCGGAACTGACCACAGGATTACCGTTCAGGGTGAGATCGATGGGGTAATTGTGGATATCAATGCCGTTCTCGTCCTCGATGGTCGCAGAGATGATCGGATTGGCGGAAATATAATCGCCGTTGGCAAATGACTGACCCTCCACATTGATCCGCACCGTGGGCGGTTTCTGGTCGTCGAGGATAAACAGGCCAAACAGGCCGAGGTGGTCCACAGAAGCCTGGACCATCACCGAATCCACCACCACCTCTTGGTCGGACAATAAAATCCATTTGCCGATCTCCTCCGACAGACAGCAGATTTTCAGGTTGTTCTCCTGAACGGCCAGTCGTGTGAGACTGTCCTGAAAGTGATACCAGAAGGCGATGGTCGCCGGAGAGCTCAGGATCAGGGTAGTGTCCTCAAAGGCCATATAATATAGATTGCAGCTGCTGTCTTTCAGAGCGGAGAAGGACAGGTTGGGCTGGTTTAAGAGAGCTGGATCATACTTCTGAACATAATAGGTCGAATCGGGAGCTTGATGATTCACGAACAGCAAAGAACTGCTGCTAAGGGCACCTGCTGGAATTTGGCAGGCTGCGTTTCCATGGGTGTGGGAAACGCTGGCGTTGCTCCCCCGCACAGTGGTTCCATGCTGGGGGGTAACCAGAAAGATATTGGAAAAATACCGGTGGGCCTTGTTGTCAAAAGTGGGAGCCTCCTCCAGTTCCATCTCTGGGTCCACCCACACATAAATATCGTGCGGCTCTCCGGGCCCTTCCCAGGATACCTCCGCCATGGCAGAATCCTCCGCCGACACCACCGGGATCAGCTGATCGGACCCGATGGGCTTATTCGAATCGGGACTGTCATCATAGAACCGCACTTTCACCGAATCCAGGTCTATCACACCTTTGTTGTGCACCCAGCAGTTGACCCAGAGTTCATCGTTCTTCACGGAGAGAGAGATGTATTTCCTGGCCACCCAGAGATTGGGAATCCGGTTAACTTGAAAAAATCTTTTTCCACTCAGGTAGCTTTGGGACGATGGAGCTCCTCCCTCTCCACCATACTTCACCTGAATACGATAGTACACGTAAGCACCACCCTGGGCGCTGATGGGTCCGTCCGTCTTATACGTGTGGCCATCTTCGGTGGACATGATCAGGTAATTGACGAAATACATGTCACTGCGCAATGACCAGAGGCACATCACGCTGTCCGGCCCGTTGGGATCAACCTCTGTGCCCAGATCTACATCGGCGAAAACGTAAATTTCCTCCCATGCCATGGGTCTCTCCGGCTCATAGCGGATATTGCTCAAACAGGGAACCTCCAGATACAAAGGTACCCAGCCGATAGCGTCTGTCTCCTGGTTCCAGAAATAAGCGCTAACCGACTTTTTACCGGCAGAGGGCTCATAGAATGAGTATTCGGGAATGGTGTCCGGAGAAGTGAGTTGCCTGCTGAACTGGCCATTAGTCACCGAGATCTCCTGCTGAGCCACTGGATTTCTGGGTGCAAAACCCTTGTCTACCAACGAAATGCCGGTCGTATCGACCAACCACCCGCTGGTGTCATTGTCGCAGAAGGCCACCTCCACCGTCCCATCCGGATTGCCCGGGATGGTTCCCTGAACCGAGATGGTTTCTCCCAGGGGCAGGGAGCTTTCGGCCAGCTCCAGGGAGAGCTCATGCTGCGGAAGCCCGATCTTCATGGCCGGATCGCCCAGCAGATTAAAGACATCGATCAACTCGCTGGAGATGTGCCGCAGTCCCAGCTTGCCCTGGGTGGTAACGATCCCGATGGCCCGCTCCCCATCCTGGAAGATAGCACGAAACAAGTTCTGACCCAGCAAATTATCTTCGTTGGCCCAGGCCACACCCGAGGAGCCAAAATGGGCCACGGCTCCCTTTCCCTCGGCCCTCAGGATCTCCTCGCCCAGAGAGCTGTACCAGGGATTATCAAAATAGCCCACGAAACAGGTTAGGCTGAACACCACCGGCAGCCTCTGCCCATTGTTCAGCAGGGGCACATGCTCCAGCAGGAAGAAATTAGCGTCGAACCAAACACCTCCCCCTCCGTGCCCGGTGAAGGAAGCCAGGATGACACCCTCATCCCACTGGCTCAAGAGATCCTGGGTAGTGCCGTAATGAATTGAACTGGAACGCGTATTAATGCGCGGAACCTCATAGCAGGGCGGAATATAGCCGCTGTCCAGCTCTACCTGGGCCCGCTCGAAGACGGTTCCTTCACCGGCCAGCAAATACACTCGTTTTCTCCAGGGACCGATTTGGGGGCTGGTCTCATACTGCAGGATCTTGTCTACCATCAAGTCCGCTTCTGCCTTGGTGCCCACGGGAAAACGCCCGATGGCCATGTCGGGAAATCTATCATCGCCCACCAAACACACCAAACGGTTATCGGCGGCCGAGACACCCCAGGCAGAGGTCCAAGCCATCAGAGTGGGCACAAAGCACGGCTCCCGCCAGTATGACTGGTGAGTGATGGGCTTATCATATCCCCAGGAAGTGTCGCCCACCAGAAGCAGGTAAACGGGAGCGGGCGTTGACCAGTTCGCATAAGCGTACTTGAGAAAATCCCGAATGGCCTCAGGGCTGAGCACCCCGTCGTTGAACTCATCGTAGATATCCTGGACCAGGACCACTTTCACCCGCAGCCCTTCCGACTGGCGATGGGCGGCCAGAGGCAGAATGCTCTCGTAGAAATCAGAATGCACGACGATGATGTAGTCGGCCGCGTTGGCCGGAGATCGCAGGTCGGAGGCCTGGTTAGGGTAAACGCCGGTGGGCAACTTCAGCTTGCTTCTGGTCAGGGCCACATATTGGGTGGGGCGCACCACCTGATCCTGAAACTTGATGGTGTAGCCAACGCTATCCTGGCTCACCTGAAAATTGACGATCTTCTTGCCGGCCACATCGAACAGCTCGATGTCGCTGCTGGTGAAACCGGATACGGTAAACTGGT
>DAOVRJ010000113.1 GCA_030628225.1 Candidatus Zixiibacteriota bacterium
AACTCTCTCAACTCTCAAAACTATAATCGAGGATCTAGGATCGGTTCTATCTTTTCATACAGCATCGGTTTATTCTTTTAACGAGTCTCGAATTTCGAATCTCGAGTCTCGGTTCTTCATCCAGGATCTAGGATCAAGGATCCGCCTTTCTCATCCAGAATCCAGTATCATATCGACATCCGCCTATAAAAAAGGCAGGCGAATGTTCGCCTGCCTTCAAGACAGATATTGCTGGCAATATCAGCCTAATGCTTGCGGCGACGAAACCAGCTGAATGCACCAAGCCCAAAAAAGCCAGAACCGAGGAGGAGCAGGGAGCCGGGTTCCGGGATAGGGGTATTGTAGTCACCGGGGACTTTGTCGCTTTCCCCATTTTCAAAACCCTGGAAGCGAGCGACGAAAGACCGAACGCCCTCACCAGCGCCGGGAGGCACAGATAGTTCGTTCACAAAACTCCACTCATCGAGAACGTTAAGATTTGTTCCGGTTAGTTCGAAGGTGAAAGTTTCGGTCGTCCCCACGCCAATTCCTTTAGAGGGATTTCCGCTTATTGCAGCGCCAACATCGAAATACCCAAATGGCGAGAGGTTGACATCGTTGCTGAAAGATGGACCTCCGAGCAAGCAGAAATCTGGATCAGTGAACATAGTGCTGATGCCGGCGATGTTCCCCCCGGGGTTGTTAAACACAAACTTTGTGAGATATCCCCCATTGGCCAGAGGACTGGTGTTCTTCAACACGAACTCTAAAATTGCTTCTCCCTTTGTGGGACAGCCCGTGTAGGTGTAAGTTAAAGAACCTTCAAAGCTACCCCATGTCCCACTTCCGCAGATGAGAAGCGCTTCGCTAGATTGTGGTAAAAGGAACAGAAGCATCAGGATGCCGCACAGAATTGCACAATGCTTTTTCATGAGAACCTCCTCACCTTTTTCGGAATCTCCGCCTACTTTTTAAGGGTTAATTACATGGTAGAAAACAGTTATTGCTTCCTCACTCGAGAAACATTATTCCTCATGGCCCTGTCCAAGTTTCAGATCTTCGAGGAAAACGAACAATTCTCTCTTTAAAATTATTTTATCATACAATAGCTTTTTTGTCAAGAGGGTTTTTCACTTTTTTTCACTATTTCGATTTGTCGATTTTGGAGAGATAGGCCATGAGAGTCTCGTGGTAAAAAAGGGCCCGGGCACAAAGCGAGATACAGGGAGGGGATAAATCCCTTGCCCGGCCAGTGAGGCGATGTTTGCTCATGCTAAAGACTTGCCCACGACCATGGTCAAAAAAAACAGGCCCTCACGGGCCTGCGGATGAATTGCACGAGATGAATGATCCTGGATTATAGTTCAGAGAGCATATTGAACTCGGATCTGGGAGCTCGGAGTGCGGAGCTCCCCCCACTCCATCCCAGATATTATTGTTTTTGCTTTTCAGTTCCGCGTTCCGAGTTCCGAACTCCGCGCTCAAATCGTTCCGAGTTCCGAGCTCCAAGTTAGAATGAGTTTAGAGAGTTGAGACGCCAGATGCTGGTGCGAAAGGCGGATCCTGGATCGGATTTTTCTTTTCCCCCGAGTTTCGAGTCTCGAGTCTCGAATCTCGGCCTTTATCCAGTATCCTCACGAACACGAGCCGCGGTCGCGTCCGTTCAGTTCTTAACCTCGATCCCTCCGAACATGACGAAGCCGCTGATGTGCAGTCGACCTTTTGCAAGTCCCTTGGTGGGCGAAGCCTTTCTGCGCTTGTCTTCCAGGGCGCCGAATATGGGAGTCCCCGTCACCGTTACATCCCAGTCCTGGGGGACGAAGATGTCGATGGCCCCGAAGAGGGCCGTCAGATGCAGGGAATGCTCGCCCTCGGCGAGCTGAGCTTCGCGCAGGTCGATATCGATGCCGCCGAATAAAGCAGTGGCATTGCCGCCCTTGAACTGCTGGGAGGTTGGTTGCCTTTCGGCGCCGCCGAAAAGGGCCCAGGCATCCAGGAAATCGATGTCCTCTCCCGTTTCATACCCATGCTTCTCAGCCCTGTGCCGAGAGGGCCGCAGCAGTAACCAGGCCCCGGCAGCGATCAGCAGCAGAGGCCAGAGGCGGAAAAGAGCGCTCCACGCGATGACATCCCAGGTGGCCAGCATGCACAGAATTCCGATGACGATCAGCAGGATGACAGAGCCTATGCTGGATGCGCCCCAGACCATTAGCTTCCAAAGACCTACCAGTATAATGACCAGAGGCCACCAGTGGCTGAAAATAGGGCCCAGATCCAGTACGTCCTGGTTGGACAGAAAAAGCAACAGGCCGATGGCAACCAGCAGAAGTCCGATCCCCCAGCGGTGAGTTCCACGGCCGGATTCTCTGGACATGTTTTCTCCTTTCATTGGGGATAGAGGTTTGGGATGTTAGCGAGGTTGAGCTTATTCGCTGCCCTCTCTCGTCTAAAATTCGATCTGTCTATCCGGGAGTTGCCGGCGATGTCCGGCAAAGAGAGATTCGTCCCCAGACGAGTAAGGTGCAGTGGGAATATAATGGAGATGAGCGACGATGTCAAAAAAAATATGGGAATGGCGAAAATTATCTCTCTTATGGCAGCGGATGCCAGAGAGTGGTGGAGGTCTTTCTCACTTGAGGGCCAATGCTGAGGGAGGGCTGACAGGGTTTTTGGAAGCGGAAACCTGGGAGAGCAGAAGCAGGGCGTCGATGAAGAACTTGGCGGCGCAACTAAGGGTTTGGTAGCGCCCGAACTCACCGTCACAGGGAGAAGATCCCTTGATGCCCCCGCGGAGGCCTGGCTGGGAGGTGATGCGGTTCTGGGTTTTTTTCAAGAAGAGGATCACCTGCTGGGCCGCATGCAGATATTTCTCGCTTCCGGTAACCCGGTAAAGCTTTAACCAGATGCTGGCCATTTGCGCGTTGCCCGGCAGGCAGCTCCAGGAGGCTCTCTCGGACCAATTGCTGGTGAAGCGCCCGCACATGCTCCCATCGTCGTGGATCTTGCTCAGCAGCACGTCGGCCGTCTTTCTGGCCGCCGAGAGACACCTGTTGTTGTCCAGAATAAGGGCTGACTGCAAGATCCCCTCGGTGCTGTGGGCGATGGTATGCAGGAGGGTGCAATCCGAGTTGTCCAGGCAGCCGCTTCGCATCCAGCCGTTGGACCGCTGTTGCCGGATGCTGTGATCCACGTTCTTTTCACCGGCGGCGCAGTATCGATATTCCTCCATGAGGATGCCCGCTTCGATGAGAGCCCACCCGACTCGCGAGCTGCATGCGCTGCCGTCGAATCCGGCGGATTGGGAGAGGTCAAATTGTCCGGTACCTTGAGGATCCTGGGCTATGATCAGAAAATCGGAGGCGCGCCGAGCCGCCTGAGCGAATCGCTCACTTTGCGTTTCCCGGTGGGCTCGTATCCAACCGATGATGGCCTGAGCGGTATTGAGAATCTCCGGTGACGGCGGTTCGTCCAAGGTGCCTCCTCCGATAGCTCCATTGAGCATCTGGATCTTGATCAGCCAGTTAGCCAGGTCGATGGCCCTTTGGCGGAGATCCTCTCTGCCCAGGGCGGCGGCACAGTCGAACAGGGTGGCGATGGCCTCGCCGGTTGCCTTGGGCTGGGCGGGCTGCCAGCCCCTTTTGGGAAAGTAGGGGTTCCAGCCAAAGCTGTAGCCGCGAGATAGTCCGCCATAGGGCATGGCATCCTGGGCCCGGATGAGCCAGCCAATGGTTTCTAAGAGATGGACATCATCCAGCTCGGCCACACGATGACCGCCAGATTTATCGCATTTTGCTTCATGAGCGGCCATGCGGTTGAGCAGATCTGCCGTCAGCACATTTTCCTGAAGGTATTTTTTGAACCTGGTTACCATGAGTTTTTTCCCCAAAAGGTGTTATCTGGCCTTATTTGAATCGACCGGTGAGTTTTCTGGCCTAATTTTTTGCCGGATCGAGAGGTAGTTCAGAGCCGCATTCAACAGTTTACAATGCAAGGTTCGTGCCAAAAGGAAAGTGGTTTTATAAGGGGGAAGTATCCCCCTCGCTTCAACCGGCGTGCTGCTTCGCAGCACCGGGGTGCTATCGGCAGCTATGCTGCCGATGCCGTTTTCCTTTACGTCAACCGGCACGCGCCCCTCGCCGTTTTCCGCTACCCCCTCTGCGGTACGACTTGCGAGCAGCACTCAGTTGAGGTCTATAGCCGCAGAAACACGACACCCTCTGACCTTTAGGCTGCAACCCAAGGGGTCGAGGATTCAAGGATTCCAGGGTTCAAAGGACCCCCGACCACAACCCCGGTGAGGCTGCCAGGCTTTCAATTGCCTTTCCCCTCGAATCCTGGACCCCTTGACTCCTTGAATCCTATGTTATTTCCAAGCTCGTTTGTCGTCATAAGAAATCTGATACTCTAAAAGGAGGCAAACTGAAGTGTTAGGACAAGCCAAATTGGAAGAGATCGCCCGACGGGTGCTGGGCTTCTCCAGCGCGGATCAAACGGAGGTGCTCATCTTAGGCAACGTTGAGCATCTGACCCGCTTCGCTGTTAACACCATCCATCAGAACGTGTCGGAGACCGACGTGACAGTCCGGGTGAGGTCTGTGTTCGGCAGGAAGCAAGGCGTCGCCTCGGGCAACGACCTGAGCGAAGAAGCTCTGCGAAAGGTGGTGGAATCGGCCGAGACGGTGGCCCGCTTCCAGCAGGACAATCCGGACTTCCACTCCCTTCCGGAACCATCGCCGGCCAAGGAAGTTGACGCCTACTTCGCGGCAACGGCCAGCTGTAGCCCGGAGACCCGGGCCAGGGGAGCCGCCGCCATCTGTGCCATGTCGCGGGAGAATGGCCTGCAGGCAGCGGGCGCCTTCTCCACGGCGGCCAACGAGATCATGGTGGTCAATTCCCTGGGCGTATCTGCATATCACCGCGGCACCGTGGCGCACATCGTCACCGTCATCATGGGCCAGGACAGCTCCGGTTATGCCTCGGCAGACAGCCTGGACGTGGCCAGGCTGGACCCGGAAGCCATAGGCCGGACGGCTGTGGACAAAGCCCTGCGGGGCACCAATCCCACGGAAATCGAGCCCGGGGAATACACCGTGATCCTGGAGGAGAACGCCGTGGCCGACATGCTGAATACTCTGAGCTACCTGGGCTTTGGCGCTCTGTCGGTCCAGGAGGAGAGCAGCTTCATGAACGGCCGTTTCGGGAAGAAGATCACCGGGGAGAAGATCACCATCTGGGACGACGGTTACGATCCCCGGGGGTTGATGATACCCATCGACTACGAGGGGGTGCCCAAGCAACGGGTGACCCTGATCGAAAAAGGCGTGGCCAGGGGCGTGGTCTACGACTCCTTCACCGCCGGCCGGGAGAAGGGCAAAGTCTCCACCGGCCATAGCTGGCCGGCACCCAACACCTACGGTCCCGAGCCCATGAACCTGTTCATGGCGCCCGGAGAGGCCACCAAAGAGCAAATGCTGTCCTCGACCGAGCGGGGCATCTGGGTGACGCGTTTCCACTACACCAACCCGGTTCACCCTATCAAGACGGTGTTCACCGGCATGACCCGGGACGGAACCTTTCTCATCGAGAACGGCCGGATCACCCGACCGCTGAAAAACCTGCGTTTCACCCAGAGCATTCTGGAGGCCTTCGACAAGGTGGAGATGCTCGGCTCGGAGCTGAAGCTAATCAAGGCCGATTGGGAGAATACCGCCAGCTGCGCTCCGGCAGTTAAGATCAAGGATTTTCGGTTCACGGGAACAACTGAATTTTAGTGAAGGAAGAATACACGTTCGTGTTCGTTGAAAAAGAGGATTCAAGGGGTCAAGGATTCAAGTGCCCCACCACCCCAAATAACTTTTATAGCGCTGCTTTTAGGTTTTCACTTGAATCCTCGAATCCTGGGGTGGCGGACATGGGAGAAAGGGGAATCCTTGAATCCTTTGATTTTTAATCAACGAACCTTGAATTAATTAATCTTTCCAATTCTTAATCTTCATTTTTTACTAGGAGAAATTCATGAAAGAACTCACAGATCGCGCCCTGAACCTGGCCCAGACGCAGGGTGCCAGCTATGCCGATATTCGGATCGTGCACCGCCAGAGGCAGGACATCGCCGTCAAGAACGGCGCCGTCCAAGAGCTGTCCCTGGACAGCACCCTGGGTTTTGGCGTGCGGGTTGTCGCCGACGGGGCATGGGGCTTTGCCAGCAGCCACCTGCTCACCCCCGAGGAGGTGGACCGGATCACGGCCCTGGCGGTGAATATCGCCAAAGCCAGCGCTATGGCCAAGATCCAGGATGTGAACCTGGGCCCTGCCGAGGCACACCAGGGCATCTATCACACACCTGTGGAGATCGACCCCTTCACCGTGCCCCTCAACGAGAAGGTCTCCCTCCTGCTGGAGGCCGACAAAGAGATGCGCAGCGTAAAAGGGGTCAAGGTGGCCGAGGCTAACATGACCTTTATTCGGGAGAGGAAGACCTTCGCCAGCACACAGGGAAGCCACATCGAGCAGGAGATCGTTGAGAGCGGGCTGGGCATTGTGGCCCGGGCGGTGGCCAAGGGTGAGATGCAGCAGAGATCCTATCCCAACTCATTCGGGCGGCACCAGGGAACGGCCGGCTACGAGTTCGTCAAAAAGTGGGACGTGGTGAGCAACGCCCGGCGGATGGGCGAGGAGGCTGTGGAATTGCTGAGCGCGCCGCAGTGTCCCAGCGGGATCACCACCATCATCCTGGATGGCCCGCAACTGGCCTTGCAGGTGCACGAGTCGTGCGGCCATCCCATCGAGCTGGACCGCGTGTTCGGCACTGAGGCCGCTTATGCCGGCACCAGTTTTCTCACGCCGGATAAATACGGGTCGCTCCGTTATGGCTCCGAGATAGTTAACATCACCGCCGACGCGGTGACCCCCACCGGGCTGGGCACCTTCGGCTATGACGACGAGGGTGTGCCGGCCCAGAAAACCGACATCATCCGAAAGGGCCTGTTCGTCGGATACCTCACCTCCCGGGAGACGGCCAGCCAGTTGCGACGCATCCACCCCGACGCGCCGGAGCGCAGCAATGGCTCCATGCGGGCCGACGGCTGGAACCGCATCCCCATCATCCGCATGACCAACGTCAGCCTGCAGCCGGGCCAGTGGACTCTGGACGACCTCATCGCCGACACCGACGAGGGCATCTACATGATCACCAACAAGAGCTGGAGCATCGACGACAAACGGCTGAACTTTCAGTTCGGCACCGAGATGGCCTACGAGATCAAGAATGGTAAGCTGGGAAAGATATACAAGAACGCCACCTACACCGGCATCACCCCTCAGTTCTGGGGAGGGTGCGACGCCATCTGCAATGCCGGGTGTTGGCACGTGTGGGGCACGGCCAACTGTGGCAAGGGCCAGCCCGGGCAGGTGGCCCATACCGGCCACGGCGCAGCCCCGGCTCGGTTTCGTAATGTGCAGGTGGGAGTTATGAAGTAAGAGAGATTCGTATAAACCTAGGGTTGTGATTTTTCTTTTCCCGAGTTTCGAGTCTCGAATCTCGAATCTTGGCCTCTCAGAGGGGGTAGCGGAAAACGGCGAGGGGCGCGGCCGGTTGACGTGAAGGAAAACGGCATCGGCAGCATAGCTGCCGATAGCGCCCCGGTGCCCGCCATTCTGGAAATGGCGCATTGAAAATTGTAAAATGAAAAGTGAAAAATGCAAAATGAGTGTCAAACCCTCAAGAT
>DAOVRJ010000280.1 GCA_030628225.1 Candidatus Zixiibacteriota bacterium
GATGAAGGTCTTCAGCCAGGAGTTAGGCACACAAAAGTACCATGTGATCCTTCATGCCATGGCCGTTCTGGACTACGTACCGGAGAGGAAGTTGAGTTCCAAAACACGCTCCGGAAAGGATGAGTGGATCATCAAGCTGGTGCCAACTCCCAAGCTGATTCAGATAGTCAAGAGAGTGGATCCGCAGGCGTTTTTAGTGGGCTTCAAGCTGGAGGTGGGGGTCAGCCAGGAGGAGTTGATCGAGGCGGCTCGCCTTATGGCCGAGAAAAGCGACGCCGACCTGGTGGTGGCCAACGAGCTGGGCACCATTCAGCGCGGAGAGCACCAGGTCACCATTATCAATTCCACAGGGACAGTGCAGGCGATCCTGCAGGGGAAGGAGGAGATCGCCTGTGGCCTGATGGAGCTCATCGCGGCCAAATTGAAAAGGGGGAAGTAGATGCTTCAGGGCAAAACAGTTCTGGTGGGAGTCACCGGCGGCATTGCCGCATACAAATCGGCCATGCTGGTCAGCCGACTCAAGGATGCCGGGGCTCAGGTTCTGGTGGTGATGACCCGAAATGCCACCCAATTTATCACGCCTCTGACTCTGCAGACCCTGTCAGGACAGCCGGTCTGTGTGGAGATGTTTCCGCCTACCACAGAAGCGGTGGCAGAACACGTTGCCCTGAGTGAGAGGGCCAATGCGCTGGTGGTGGCTCCGGCAACGGCCAACATCATCGGAAAGGTGGCCGCGGGCATCGCCGATGATATGCTGTCGACCACTATTATGGCCGCCCGGGCACCGGTGATCTTCGCCCCGGCCATGCACGCCCGGATGTATCAGAATCCCATCGTCGGGGAAAATATAGCCCGTCTGGAGAAACTGGGCTACCATTTCGTGGGACCCGCCGAGGGAAAACTGGCCCGGGGGGAGACAGGGATTGGCCGGTTGGCCGAGATCTCCGACATCGTGGATAAAGTAGTTCGGGTGGCCGGCGCTGGGAAATGAACCGGCTTTATTGGAAAATGCCGGAACGACGGAGAATTTCTGGTTGCCTCAGAGCGATAATTTCCACATGCCCGCGGATAATACTGACCGATCACGAAGAGCTAAATTTAGAAAAACAACATTTTGAAGATTATTCCCTATTTGTTCATATTGAATGGATGTAATGCAATCATGCTGATCAAAATATTTGTCACAGGTGGAACTTTCGATAAAGAGTATAATGAGCTTGAAGGAAAGCTATTCTTCAAAGAGACTCACCTTCATGAAATGCTGCATCTCGCTCGGTGTAAATTAAGAATCGACGCTAAAACATTGATGATGATTGATAGCACTGACATGACTGATGTCGATAGAAAGAAAATTCTTGAGCATTGCAAAAAGGCAAAGGAGGATAGAATACTCATCACCCATGGTACGGATACCATGGTGGAAACCGCCAGAGTCCTTGGCAAGTCCCTTAAAGGTAAAACCATCGTTTTAACTGGTTCTATGGTGCCGTATAAGTTTGGAAGTTCAGACGGATTATTCAATTTAGGAAGCTCTTTGGCTTTCGTACAGGTCTTGCCGTCTGGAGTCTATATTTCTATGAATGGCAAATATTTTCACTGGTCTGATGTTAGAAAAAATAAACAGACGGGTGAATTCGAAAAGATAGAGTAAGTGCCACAATCGTTGCTCTGACATCTGAGATGTCCCGCAACTGGGTTCTTTATGTTAGGCCAAGAGTTAAGCTGTATTTCCAAGCTCGGTTTTTTCCACAGGGTAGTGTAAGATTCCTAGAATCCTCGACCCCTCGACCCCTCTTTTTTCAGGAACTCCCATGACAAACATCATCGTTCACGGCGGCGCTGGTCGGAAGCTCGATGAACAGGCCCACCGGAGAGGAGTCCGACGAGCGGTAATGGCCGGGCATGGCATTCTCCAAGATGGTGGCTCGGCGCTGGATGCAGTGATCAAAGCGGTGGTTATCATGGAGGACGACCCCACTTTCAACTGTGGCATTGGCTCTGCCCTGTCTCTTGACGGGCGTGTTGAGATGGACGCTGCGGTGATGCTCGACGACCTGAGTTGCGGAGCGGTGGCCGCCATTGAGAGGGTCAAGAATCCGGTGCTGGTTGCCCGGCAGGTCATGGAGCAGACCGATCATGTGCTTCTGGTGGGTCGTGGAGCTCTTAAGTTCGCGCGCCAAAAGGGATTTAAGCCATACGATGATGTGACGGAGAAACGCAGGAAATGAGCGGCCGGGGACATGGGTAACAGATTAGTCCGGGGACATAGGTAACACTTTTCGACGTCTTTTCCGTCCCCTGCTGTCTTCAATACGATAGTCTTGTTCATCCAGGCGGCCCAGTTTGAGAGGACCAAAATACACTTCCCAGAGGCCATTGTCAACTTCTTCCAAGCCGATATATTGTTCTTCCAGGACTTTACCAACATTGACCCATCGGCTGTTCCAGCGGATCCCTCCGTTGCGGCTGACGCGTCTGGTCTCAAAGTGCAGTGGGTATTCGACCTGCGGCAGTCTGGTGGGCAAGTGCTTCGATGAAGGCTGGTAGACCGAGGCCGGTGTGTGTTGCCCCAGCGCCTCGTGAGGCCGTTCGTTGTTGAACTCATCCAGGAAGCGGTTGAATCGTCGCTGCTGTCTCCGGCAGGTGGCTGCCGGCGGCCGGGTGGTTTCGGCTTTCAGCGTACGATGCATGCGTTCATGGCGGCCGTTTTGCTCGGGATGCGACGGCTCGATCAGCTCCGGGTAGATGCCCAGTCGGATCCACCAGATGGAGAGTCTGGAGAGCCGTCTGATCGCGCAGGTAGCGAAGGGCGCGCCGTTGTCGGTACGGATGATCTGTGGCAGTCCGAACTCACCAAACAGACGCCCAAAGACTGTCTGCGTCCCCTTAAGGGATGGGCTGAGCAGGCCCTGGCAGCCCAGGATGTAACGGCTGAAGCCATCGGCCACGGTGAGCGGATAGCAGTACTGGCC
>DAOVRJ010000292.1 GCA_030628225.1 Candidatus Zixiibacteriota bacterium
AAGAGAAAGAGATTCTCGAGTGGGTCCAGCAGCAGACTCAAAAGTATGGCAAGTCCATAGATAGTGAAACCAGCCAACTGCTGTGCGACAGCGTCGGCAACAACACCATCGCCCTGGATAATGAGCTCCAAAAACTGGCCATCTACATAGGTGAGCGGACTACCATCGACGCTCAGGCTGTAACAGCGGTGGTAGGAGAGCTGCGGGTGCACACCGTTTTTGAGTTTTGCGATACCATCGCTTCGGGGAGCCTGGGAAAAGCCATGGCTTTGTTGACCCGCCTGCTGGAAGCGGGTATAACACCCTTTCACCTCATGGGCACCCTGCGCTGGCGTCTCTCCTGTATGGCTCGAGAGAGGGGGGGGCGCCGGAGGGGAAGCTGGTCTGGCCGGGTTGTCCCCGGAACCGCGGGTTCAGGGAAAGGCAGCCAGCAGTCGGCCGATCTGAGCGAGAGGGATTTAGAGAGGATGTTCGCCCAACTGTATGAGACGGAGCTTAATCTGAAATCGGGCAGGCAAAAGCCTAAGACGGCCATGACGTTGTTGGTATACAAGCTGTGCCGGCCCCGGGGAAATGGAGGGAATGAGCAGCGCTGAGATAAAGGCCCTTCATTCTGCGAAACCCGCAGCCGAGACGGTCCGCAAGATCAGGAAGATCGCCCGCATTCTGGAAGGGGAGCACGGGCCGAAGACCTGGAGCAAAAGGCACGATCCCCTTTCCCAGTTGATCATGACCATCCTCTCCCAAAACACAACCGACACCAACTCCCAGCGGGCCTTTCAGAGCTTGAAGGAACAGTTTCCCGATTGGTTGCAGGTACGTCAAGCCCAGGTGCAGGATGTGGCCAAGGCCATACGGTGTGGAGGGCTGGCTCACATAAAGGCCCACCGGATCAAAGAGCTACTGGCACAGATCTGTCGGGAGCATGCGGACTGTGACCTGTCCTTTCTACGGGACTGGCCCACGGAGCGGATCAAAGTTTTCCTGGCCCGGTTTGTCGGCGTGGGAGAGAAGACCATAGCCTGCGTGCTGCTCTTCGCCCTGAACAGGCCGGTGATGCCCGTGGACACTCACGTGTTGCGGGTCAGCAGGCGGCTGGGACTTATGCCCCCTCAGACCAGCGCCGGCAAAGCCCACCAGCTGCTTCAGGCCGCCGTTCCCAAAGACCTGGTGTATCCATTTCACCTGAACCTCATCCAGCATGGACGGATGACCTGTAAGGCCAGAAATCCCGCCTGTGATCGGTGTTCCCTGAGCCGGGAGTGCCGGATCTATCCGGTTTTCCCAAAGCACAACCGTTAAGGGCGAGGTGTTTCGCCAAGACCAGTCCCCGGATGGTGAAAAGCTGCCATCTGAGGTCAAGCCCCCATGCTGGAGGCTCGACGATGTGGATTTTCCTGGCCCTGCTGTGCTCCCTGTTCAACGCTCTTCAGGGCGCCCACGGCAAGCGAATATTGGAGCGCATCGACCCCTACCTGGTCACCTGGGCTATGTTTTTCCATGCCCTACCACTCCTGCTGGTGGCCCTGTGGGTCGACGGATTTCCCCGGATCCAGCCCTCTTTCTGGCCGGCCCTGGCCATCAGCCTGGGCGTCAATCTGCTGGCCGTCACCCTTTATGTGCGGGCCATCAAGCTATCGCCCCTCTCGTTGACCTTTCCCTTTTTAGCCTTCACCCCGCTTTTTCTGGTGCTAACCGGATATGTGGCTCTGGGAGAGCTGCCCGACGCTCTGGGAGCCGTGGGCATTATGCTCATCGTGGCCGGTGCCTATGTGCTGAATCTGGACAAGTTCCGGGAAGGTCTGCTCGGTCCGGTGCGCAGCGTCGTTCGGGAGCGGGGCAGCTTGCTGATGCTCGTCGTGGCTGCCCTGTGGGGTATCTCCGCTGCCGCCGACAAGGTGGCCCTGCTAAATTCCTCGCCCTTTTTTTTCCTGGTGGTCTTTCACCTTCTTTTTTCAGTGCTCTATCTTCCCGTGCTGCGGGTGAAGGCTCGTGGTTGTGGGCGACAGGCTCTGCGCGAGATACCGGCACTGCTGGTTTTCGGCTCCCTGGGAGCCATCATGATCCTTTTTCAGATGGCGGCCGTCAGGATAGCCCTGGTCAGCTATGTGATCGCCATCAAGAGAGCCGGGATGATCTTCAGCATTCTGCTGGGATATTTTTTCTTCGGGGAGCGACATCTGAAGGTGCGCATGGCCGGGGCGGCGTTGATGGTGGCAGGGGTGTGCTGTATCGTTCTGTGACTTTATCCTTGACAGGTGGTTTTTTGGATGTATTTTTCATCCACATAGATTTCCCAATCCACCGTTACAGTTAATCCGGGGTGATAAGTACGTGGTACACCAATACAACAAACGCCATCTCTAGCTCCATAAGCACTTATGTTTCCACCCCATTGCTTATCAATGCCAAATGATTGAATGGCATCACCAGTGTGATTAACACCGCCAACAATGGCATACACAAATTTTTTACTATCCCCCGTAGAAATACTGTCGTCAGAACTTCCTCCATGAGAATACGGATTCACCATACTGGTGAGCGACTGGCAGCCGGATAAACCGACCAGAAGCAAAATCAGTGCAAAAAATTGAATAAGTCGTTGCATGGTGTTTCTCCGGTTGGACGTGAAATGGGGTGATTGTTCCGGTGTAGTCAGTAAAGCTAAATTAGGGGTGGCGATAGTCATGATTATTTTTCTTTAGATGCGTTTGGATTAACTGGAAATGGGATTGGGTGGT
>DAOVRJ010000107.1 GCA_030628225.1 Candidatus Zixiibacteriota bacterium
AGTGAGGACCGGCCAGGCTGGGCATGCCTCCCTGGGCGATCTTTTCCAGGAATTTCAGACGTCCATTAATGTTCCACTCCATGAAGGCCTCGTCCAACTCCGTCACGTGGTACTCTTCCCAGCGACCGTTTATTCTGGCCCCGATGATCCCCTGGTCGATCTTGCTCATATTCACGTTGTCCTGGACGAAGATGCCCTGGTGCCAGTGGTTTTTCTCCCCGTGCTCCCATCGGCCGGCCAGGGCCTGGGGGACCTTGCCCAGAAAGGCCACCAGGGGGATGGCCAGCCCGGTGATTTTCAGGAAGGCTCGGCGAGGTAGGGAGGAGTTGTGGGGGACTTGCTGATTGGATTCGACTTCGCCTGTCCGTTTTTTCACCTCGTTGACCTCCTTTGTTTGTGAGTGAGAAAGCTCGGGATTCGTGTTTGTCGGAAAGATGAGGATTCAAGGATTCTAGGATTCGAGGATTCAAGGGAAAGACCATGACCAAAACGTGACGATATGAAAAGGTGTGGTGGGGGGTCACTTGAATCCTTGACCCCTCGAACCCTAGGCCCCATATTTTCTCATAAAACCCAGTTCAACACACCCCCCACCAAAAACGTGGCGACGATCATGATCAGCATGGACAGGATCATGTCCCGCAGCCCCAGCTCTTTGGCCATGACCACGAAGGTGGCCACGCAGGGAAAATACATGGCCAAGACCACGCTGGCCACAACCAGCTGGTTGAGGTTGAGGCCCAGGGGAGAGAGCATGCCCACGGCCACGTCCTTGCGCAGAAAGCCGACCATCAGCGCGGCCACCGCCTCCCGGGGGAGCCCCAGGACGCCGGTGATCACCGGAGCGGTGATTTTGCCCACGAACTCGATGATCCTCAGAGTGTAAAGCACGTTGACGATCAGAACGCCCAGGATCACGAAGGGCACCGCCTCCCGCAGAAAGCCCTCGATCCGCATCCAGATCTTCTTGGCCAGCCCCGAGAAGTAGGGCAGGCGGTAGGGAGGGATCTCCACGAAGATCTCCGGGCTCTCACCGCGGATGAGCAGATTCATCAGATATCCCAGGATGATCCAGACAAGGAACAGGGTTCCGAAAACCACCAGCAGCCCCCGGGTGCCGGCTTTGCCCACCAGCCCCACGATCATGGCTAACTGGGCTGCACAGGGAATGCAGATGGCCATAAGGGTGACGGAGATGAACCGCTCCTTGCGGGTTTCCAGGATGCGGGTGGACATGGTGCCGGGAACGTTACAGCCCAGACCAAGGAGCATCGGTATGATGGCCAGGCCGTGTAACCCCATCCGGTGCATGACGGTATCCACCAACACGGCCAGGCGGGGCAGATACCCCGAGTCTTCCAGAAAGCTCAGTATCAGGTAGAAGGCAAAAACGTAGGGGAGCACCATGGCCAAGGGAACGAACAGGCCGGTGGTCAACAGGCCCATGGACTCCACGAAATCGATCTCGCCGCCCACTAATTTGCCGATGAGGATGTTGTGCAGGAACCCCCCTGAGCCCAGAATAGCAGACAGTTTCATCATCAAAGGAGCCCAGAGGCCATTGAAGATAGGTTCGAAAAGGTAGCCGATGAGCCCCTCACCGATGAAGCGAATGATGTAAAAGGTGAGAAATAGGGCCACCAGGGCAAGGGGGATGCCGGTTATGGGATGGATGGAGGCGTCGCCCAGACGCTCCAGGAAGGTGTGGTGGCGATGGGTGACCTGCTGCACCTGTTCGGTGATCCTGCCGATCTCATGCCACCGTTCCTCATCCTCGTAGGTGAGCTGTCCGAGCTTTGCCTCCGGCAACCTGTTGACCAGGTGCAGAATGCCCTCGCCGGTCACGGCCACTGTGGGGATCACGGGAACCCCGAGGAGCTCTTCCAGTTTTTTTTCATCGATGGTAATACCGATGTGTTTGGCCTCATCCCACAGGTTCAGGGCCACCACCAGGGGAATGTTCTTTTTTAAAAGCTGCAGGGTGAGGTTGAGGTTTCGCTCTAAATTGGTGGCGTCCATTACGTTGATGATAAGGTCGCCATCCGCGCACATCTCCACGGCCACCTCTTCGGCCTTGCAGGTGGGATCCAGGGTGTAGGTACCGGGAACGTCGATCACCTCGACCTTTTCACCCCCCAGCCTCATTGTGCCGCGGGTGTAACCCACGGTGGTCCCCGGATAGTTGGAGGCGATGACCCGCACACCCGTCAGACGGGAGAAGATCACACTTTTGCCCACGTTGGGGCTGCCCATCAACAGGATTTTTTTCATCATATCCCTTCTCAAAAGATGATAACCGGTTTACCCCTCCAGCCCCACGATGATGTGCCTGGCCATTCCGAATCCGACGGCCACCTGGGTGTTTCCCATACTGATGGTGACCGGGCCGCGCATCAGCTGGGCGCTCACCTTGGTGATCTTGGTTCCCGGCCGGATTCCCATGGCGGTCAGACGCATTTTCATCCCCCGGCCGCCTCTAATCTGGGCGATAGTGCCCCGATCTCCAGATTTCATCCTGGTCAGATTTACTGTTTCCATTCCAACCTCGCGTTTCGCATGCAGTCGTGTTTGTCCTCTTGGTCAACGACGGCGACATTTCTGGCAATAGCCGTAGAGTTCCAGATTATGTCTCAGTATGGTGAATTTGTGTTTTTTGGCCACCTCTTCCTGTAGATCTTCCAGGTCCTGGTTCTCAAACTCGATGATGGCGCCGCAGTTGATGCAGATGAAATGATCGTGGTGCTCGTCTCCGGCCACGGGCTCAAAGCGGGTGATGCGTTCCCCGAGTCGACGTTGGCTGGCCAGGCCGGCCTCCACCAACAGCTTCAATGTGCGGTAGACGGTGGAAAGCCCCACCTTGGGATAGATCTCCCGTATCTGTTGATGCAGTTGTTCGGCGCTGATGTGTCGTTTTGAACCCAGGAAGATCTGGGCGATTTCCTCCCGCTGTTGGGTGACCTTCAGTCCCCTGTGCCGCAAATACTGACGAAGTGTTTTTGTCTCGTTCATATTTCACTCGAATTTTGATTTTGATTGTCAATATCAATTATAGCATGTTCCCCCCTTTTTGTCAAGGGAAAAGTGCTCTTTTGACCTTCCTCATCCAGGTTGATTGGGGGAGAAGATATAAAAAAGGCGGGCTCCGCAGCCCGCCTCTCTTACTTCAGCTTGATCATTGATCTCACCGAGTGTGCAGCGCCCGCCGGAACTGTCTCAACCCCTTGCTGAAATACGGCCAGACGGCATCTGCAGTGATCTCCACCCGGTAGGCCCTTCCCGGCCTGACAGGGAAGTCGGTGAAGGGTATGCCCAGGTATTTGTTGTAGGTCTGGGCCGTGGCGTTCCACTCGGCGATGGTTTTGCAGGTGGTGTTGTCGGAGCTGTGTGCCTCGATGTGGTCCCACAGGTCCGAGGTCATCTGCAGGCTATCCAGATGCAAGGGAATGGAGATCCAGGTGTAATCGGAACCGGTGGTGGTCTTCAGCTGGAAGCTCACCGAGTCGCTGGGCAGCACATCTCCGGTCAGGGTCCAGATGGTCTCGTCGCTTATCTCCACCCGGTAGGCGTGTCCCGGCTGCAGGGGGAAGTCGGTGAAGGGTATGCCCAGGTATTTGTTGTAGGTCTGGGCCGTGGCGTTCCACTCGGCGATGGTTTTGCAGGTGGTGCTGTCGGAGCTGTGCGCCTCGATGTGGTCCCACAGGTCCGAGGTCATGACCAGGTCCGTGTCGCCCAGGCAGAAGACGATCCAGGTGTAGTCGCTTCCGGTGGTGGTCTTCAGGGCGTAGTCGTACTCGCCCACGCGATTGGAGAGAGCGCTTTTGTTCCCGGCATCGTCCGCGGCCATCACCAGATAGAAGGAATTCGTGGAAACGTCACCCACGTTGCTTGTGAAGTCAGTGTAGAAAGTATCCGTGCTGGCGGCGATGGAATCGGAGCTTTGGGGGTTGAAATAAGCGGTGGTGTCCCGGTAGATGACGTAGTGACTCAGATTCTCCTGGGATCCTGAGGTGTCCGTGGTGACCGCCGACCAGGTCAGGGATACGTTGGTGTCTGCCAGAGAAGCGGCCAGGTCGGCGATGGATTGTGGTGGGATGACGTCGTAGATGGGGATGAACACCACCTGTCCGTACGGGCCCTCGTCGTCGTCCACGATGATGCTGTCGATGTATGTATAACTCGGGGTTCCCCAGTTATTGTGAGTTGCCGTTATGGTGTTGGCTGTGAAGTTCTTGAAAGTGAACCCCGTGGGCGGTAGAGCGTTGTACATGGTGTTGGATGCTGCCAGACTTCCACCCAGCAGAGGAGCGGAGTTGCCCGTGCAGACGATGCCGCTGCCGGCAAAATCGGTGAGCGTACAGTTGCTGATAGTGGGGGAGGAATTTTTCAAGGATAGGCCGTTGGATCCCACTTTGGAGATGTTAACATTGCTGATGGTGGCCAGGGCTGAACTGTCACAGCTCAGGGCAGTGGCGGCATATGAGATGTTACAGTGATCAAAGATGCTGCCCGCCGGGTTCTTCTCGAACTCGATGCGGCCCCAATTGGAGGTGTCCGGGCTGGACTCGTTGGATGTGAAGACGATGGGATTCTGCGCAGTACCATCGGCCAGGAGATATCCGTTGATCTTAAGGACGATGACCGGAGAGATTTTCTGGAAGCAGAGCGAATCTCCCGGATCGATGAGCAGGGTATCGCCGGCAGAGATGGTGATCAGCTCTGTGATCACGAATTTCACCGAATCGGCGGTGGTGACGGCGCCATAGGAAGAGTCCACCAGGTCTTCCATGGTGTACAGAACATTCACTCCGGAAGATTCCCAGGCGATGACGGTGAGGGGAGCTAGAATGAACATCAATAGAGATAGGACAAAGGATGAGCTTCGCACCGATGAGTCTCCTTATGCTACATTTGGTGGTTGGGTAACCCAACAAACACAAAACTTAATACATCTAGGCACTTTTGTCAAGACTTTTGCTGACCGAAGATAAAAAAAGAGAGGAGAACTCCTCTCTTTTTTTATCTCACCATGTTCGAAGATGTCCAGAGACCTGTCAGCAGCCCTTTCTCTTGATCCGATATCGTCCGTAGCTGGCTATTCCCACCAGGCCCATTCCCAGGAGCAAGAGGGTGTTGGGTTCTGGTATCTCAGTGTTTTGGGGAGTGTAATCGCCGGTGAATTCAGAGGAGAGCATGTGAAAGGCGAAATCGTAAGGATCTCCGGTCAACTGATCGGCGAATATGGTAACATCCAAAATCTCATGATTCCAAAAATTCAGGATAGTCAGATCCGCCCTGTTCCATGTCCATATCTGGCTTTGCGCATCCCATGTCCCGGCCATGTGCAGAATGGAGCCGTCCTCGATGAGCTCTCCGTATATGGAAAGACTGGCACTGTTGATGATCCCATCGGGGCGCTGGTGAACGTAGCTAAAGGGCTCATCATTCCACACCCATCCCGAAAAAGGATTCCAGATCAGCATATCGCTGAAGGAGGTTGCCGATGCCCCGGCGAAAGTGCCCAGGATAAACAGGACAGCTATCAGCGGAACACTCACCGATAGGGTTTTAAATTTCATGATCTCCTCATCTCCTCACTTTTTCAAGATTCTAGAATAATTGCGAACAATAATCCTACCATTTTACTTGTGAACGCAACTAACGTGCCAAATTTTCCATGAGCAGCCCCAGAGGAAACTTAAGGACCTATTTCACTATGTGTTATGCAATCTGGCTCTTTTGCCGAACAATCGATTTCGCGAAAAAAATGGTAACCAGAAAATCGTAATTGTCTGGAAATCCGACATTAAACTTGGATAGTATGTGCTAACCCTCTTAAATTTATGATATTAAGTCATGTTTGGAAAACCGACAACAGGGAAGCTTTTTCTACTGCTGGGGTTTTTGTAGGTTTCCTCTTAAGCCTCAGGCATTCAAGCGAATTCCCAGATATAGTATTCATTAGGGTGCAAACTCCATACTATTGACCTGGTCCGATGAAGTCAGATATTGAAAAATTTCTCTTGACAAAGGGGCTTTTCGTTAGTATAGTGCAAAATGTTGCAAACTCAGCATGGTAAATCACGGCTATATGAGGCTCACAGTGACGGATAAAAAATACAATAGTCTGTTAGCGGAGCTGACCGAAAAGAACGCCAGTTTAAAGGTAAAGCTCAAAGAGCTGAATTCTCTCTACCGTGCCTCGAAGCTGCTGACATCCATGCAGGATTTAGATAAGTTGCTGGATGGAATTATCGGATTGGCTGCCAATGTTCTCCAGGCAAGAACTGGCTCACTGATGCTGCTGAATGAGGAGACAAACGAGCTCAGCATTTCGGCATCCAAGGGATTGGATGCCGAGACCGTACGCACCGTCAGAATGAAGATCGGGGAGGGCATTGCCGGATGGGTGGTGGAATACGGAAAGCCCCTGCTGGTGAAGAATGTGGAGAAGGACAGTCGATTCAGGCGGGTGAACAGGGAGAGATATGAGACTAAATCTCTCATCTCTGTTCCTCTGGAAACACAGGGCAAAATATTAGGTGTTCTGAACCTGAATAACAAGCGGTCTGGAAAGGCATTCACTGCCGCAGATCTCCGACTGCTGACCTCCTTCGCCGCCCAGGCCGCCGTGGCCGTCGACAACGCTTATCTTCTTGAGCAAAATCGTCGTAAAATTCAGGAGCTTTCCATTCTTTATGAGATTGCCAGCAACGTGGGAACGGCGGATGGTTTGAAGAAAGCGGTGGAGAATGTCTTCAGCGGCATATGTCAGATCGTGGATATCGATCATTGCTACTGGTTTATGTGGGAGGAAAGATACAAAAGGCTCAGCCTGGCCTTCGCCATGGTGGCCGGCAGTCAAATCAGCCAATGGCTGGAGGGGCGTGAGATCTATTTGACCGAGGACCTTCTCATCCATCTGAAAGACAGGAGAAAGGATCGGCTGAACAAAACCATCAGGGATTCTCTGATCGATTGGGAGCTGTGCGGCCGGCAGCTTTCCTTCTTCGATTCCTTCTCCATCCTGGCCAGGGGAAATCTTCACGGTTTGTTCTGTGCTGGGAGCATCACCCTGAAGAGCATTTCCGAGAACGAACTGCAGTTGATCTCCATCGTTATTTCCCAGGCTGCCTCTTTGTATGAACAGCACTCGGCCCTCAGCAGTGCCACCCATATGATGACCATGAGCAAAGTGGCATCGGAAATCGCACACGATCTGCGCCATCCCCTGACCAACATCAAGGGGGTCCTGCAGGTTCTGGAGACAAAGTGGTACGATCAGAATTTCCGGGTAGAGTCACTCAAACTCATCAATCAGGAGATCTACCGGTTGACGGAGTTGACCAAGGAACTGGTGCGTTTCTCCAATCCCAGCCGATTCCAGGTGAAACACCGAGACATCCATCGTATTTTAGACCGAGCTCTGGATCTGGTCAAGGAGGATCTGAGCCGGGGTAAGATCGAACTATGTAAAGAATACGGTCAAGACCTGCCGTTGGTTTACGTGCACGAAAACGAGGTTTTTGAGATTTTCCTGAACATCCTGCTCAACAGCATCGAAAGCATGGCCGATGGTGGCCAGCTGACCATCGTCACTGATCTCCGGGATCACCTCAAGGACGAATCGGGAAAGCCGCTGACCTTCTTGCGGGTGAACTTCACCGACACAGGCGTGGGCATTGCTCCCGAGCACCGGGATCGGATTTTCGAGCGCTATTTCACTACCAAGGAGGGCGGAACGGGCCTGGGTCTCTCCATCGCTAAAAGAATAGTTGCCGTCCATCGCGGGTTTATCGAGGTGCACAGCGTTCCCAACAAGGGGTCCACCTTCTCGGTCCACCTTCCCGTCTGATGAGTTGGGGGCTCCAGAGCTGAATTCGGATCCTGTTTTTTTTCTGAGGAGAAAGAGTTATCATGGCCAAGGAGAAGATCAAGCTTTTGGTCGTCGACGACAATCCAAAGGTGGTCTGGATGTTGCGTGAGGGGTTGGGAGAAGATGAGTACGAGATCATCGATGCCCCGAACGGAAAGGTTGGCATCCAGAAGATGATCGATGAGCAACCCCAGGTGATCATTCTGGACATCAAGCTGCCGGGCATGGATGGAATGGAGGTCCTGGAGAGGATCAGATCCATCAACCAGCGTGTGGAGATCATCATGCTCTCCGGCTACGGGGAGACCAAG
>DAOVRJ010000228.1 GCA_030628225.1 Candidatus Zixiibacteriota bacterium
AAAGCAAAATCACCATAAATTGTCAGCAGTCCGATTGGTTGGCCTAACACCTGACACGAGAAGCTGTTCATGACCTTTCGACTGTTCTGCTCACGCACCAGATCGTTTGCCCCCCGGGGCAGGCTGTACTCGATCCTGCGATCCGTGGAGGACAGGGATACGTGAGTTTGAATATCTCTGGGCAGGGGCAGCTCCAACTTGAAATTGAGGGCTCTGTTGATGCGATCCTGTCGTTTCAGGACGGTGGCGTCGACGGGCCCGAACAGATTTGTGTGCCCCTGTTCCTGGTCCTCGAAGGAGAGGCTTACCTTGACCCCCCGGAATAGCGGTCGCTTCACCGAGGCCAGCAGCTTTCGCGTGGAGCTGTGTCCGGCGACCAGCCTGTCACCGGACAGGTCCACTTGCAGTCTGGTCTGGGTTTTAGCGAGAACAGGTTGCCATGATCCGGAGAATCCGTAGTTCAGGCCCTCCTCTTTGCTGTCCAGGTGCTGCTGTTGTTTTTGGTCCGTTTTTCCGCCCACAAACGATTTCAACTGAATGCTTGATCGTGGGTTAATGGTGAGAATGGAGGAAAAGGTACCGGTTCGGGTAGTGATCTCTCCTCTGTTCACCGTGTTCTGCTCGCCGGTCAGGTCGACTCCCATGCTGGACCATTTGGTAAGACGATAGTCAAAACCCGCCGTAACGTTGAAATTGTCCTGCCAGCGGTCGGCTCCAGAGGAGCTGCTGGCCCTCTTGATCAGGATCTTGGACAGGTGTCCCGATGTGTGAACCCGTACCCGCGGGCCCGCCGAGGCAGAATACCGCAAAAAGGTGTTCCACCGATAGGTCCTGTTGTCCCGGTTGAAGGTCAGGCCGAACTCGGAGGACAGGGCCGGGGCCGCCGGCACCATCAGCAGAGCAATAAGCCAGCCGGTCAGCCTAATTCTGGCCTGCAGCATGTTGTATCTCCCAGATGGCGTTGGAGATCCGTGCCAGATCGTGGAGGCTCATGGTCTCGGCGCGGCGTCGCAGGTCGATGCCGGTGCGCCGGGACAGCTCGTCTGTATCTCCCTGGCTCAGCCGGAGACTCGGGTGAATGCGCAGCGCATTTCCGGCCGTTTTTCTTCTGTGGCCGAAGAGGGCCTTGACCACGGTGAAGAACTTCTCCTCGTCGGCCAGGGAAACGGGCGGTTTGGACCGCGGGGTGAGCATGAGCACGGTGGAGGCGATCTGCGGTTGGGGGTAGAAGGCACCTTTGGCAAGGCTAAGGACAACTTGTGGTTGAGAGTAATATTGGGCAGCCACCGAAAGGATCCCAAAGGTCTTGCCTCCCGGCCGGGCTAAGATCCTGTCGGCCACTTCCCGCTGCACGGTTATCACCGCAAGGCGAATGAGCTGAAGGTTGTCCAGGATAATTCTCACCGCCGGCCCGGTGATCTGATAGGGCAGATTGCCCACGATCTTCAGGCCGCCGCCGGTGGCCTTTTGAGCCAGCCTGGGGATGTTCACGTTCAGAAAGTCCTCGTTGACCACCGTCAGCTGCGGGTGAGCGCCCAGCTCTGCTGTCAGAATGGCGCACAGGTGATTGTCCAATTCCACGGCGATCACGCTGCCGGCCCGGCAGAGCAACCCCTCGGTAAGCGCCCCCAGGCCGGGTCCGATCTCTAGAACCGTATCGTCAGAACTCACACCGGCGGCGGCGATGATCTTCTGCGCCGCTGCGGAGTCGACCAGGAAGTGCTGTCCCAGCCGCTTCTTGGGCCGAAAGCCGTGTTTTCGCAGCAGGGATTTAGTGGTGTGCAGGTCCATGGTTTTTATGAGGGGGATGTTTCCCCCTCGCTTCAGCCCGCGTGGCGTTTTGCGCCACCGGCTGGCTATGGCCTGTGGCCATGCCGTCCTCACTCTCTCGTTCGGCCGGCCGCCAGCCTCGCGGTCTTCCGCTACCCCCTCTGCGGAACGATTTGGGAATAGCTCTCAGGTGAGGTCTGTGGCCGCAGAGACACAGCCCTATCTTATGCCCATGTGTAGGGGCGGGTTTCAAACCCGCCCCTACTGATAAGAACATCGAACCGCTTCGATCTCCGATTGCCGACAACCCGATCCACGTAACGCATATCGAAGCCGACAAAAGACAGAAAAGTTTTTCTAAGGCAGCTTCATCCCAAAAACGCGCATAGCATTTAGGGATGTCGCCTCAGCCACCTCCTCAAAAGAGCAGCCCCTCAGCTCGGCGATCTTCTCGGCCACATAACGCACATACGAAGGCTCGTTTCTCTTGCCCCGATGAGGGACGGGGGTCAGGAAGGGGCAGTCGGTCTCCACCAGCATGTTCTCCAGGGGAATCTGACGGGCGATGGTCTTTTTCTTCTCACCGCCATATGTGATGGGCCCGGCAAAGGAGATGAAAAAGCCCATGTCCAGGACCTGACGGGCCATGTGAATATCGCCGGAAAAACAGTGCAGGACCCCGCCCGCACGATGGGCCTGCTCCTCTTTGAGGATCTCCAGCACCTCTGCATGGGCATCCCGATCGTGGACCACCACGGGCATGTGCAAATCGATGGCCAGCCGGATCTGCTGGCGGAAGGCCTCCCGCTGCTGGTCGCGGGGCGAGAGATCGCGGTAGAAGTCCAGGCCTATTTCACCGATGGCCACCGTCTTATCTGCCCGGGCCAGAGCAGCAAGCCGGTCCAGGGCTTTGGGAGAGAGCTGGCTGGCATCGTGGGGGTGGATGCCGACGGCCGCATAGACCGACGGATAACGGTGGGCGAGGGCCACTGAATCTTCGCTGCTGGCCAGGTCTGTGCCCACATTGATGATCGTGGTCACCCCGGCACTCAGAGCGTGGCGGATGACCTGATCACGGTCATTTTTGAACTGGGAGAAGTTCAGATGGGCATGCGAGTCGATGAGCATAGATCTCGGGTCGAGAGTTACGGTTGAGCCGGGAGCTTGGAGTCCTTATACAGAAGTTCTATCTGACGGGCGATGGTCTGGTCCTCGATTTTGGGGAACAGGATCTGCGGCGTCCCGATATGGTGTCCCGGGCGAAGGCGGAGCTCTCCAGCCTGTTCCCAGGCGAAGCTGCTGATGGGATCATCCTGATTAAGCATTTTGCAGAGCTTTTCAGCGGAGAAAGGCAGAATGGGCTCGAAGATGATGCTCAGGGTGGAGAGCATCTGAGCACAAAGGTAGAGCGTGGTAGCGCAGCGCCCGGGATCATCATTGCGCGTCCTCCACGGCTCCTGGTCGTTGAAATACTTGTTTCCCAGACGGGCCAGGTTCATGCATTCCTGTGTGGCAAGCTTCACCTGAAAGGTGTCCAGGAGCTCGCCAACGCTCGCCGGGGCTTTAGAGATGGCCTCGATGAATGTCTGATCCTCCGCCTGGAAAGTCTCCGGCTGGGGAATTCGGGAGTCGAAGTACTTTTGCAAGAAGGTCAGAGTTCTGTTGATGAAGTTGCCCAAAACGCCGGCCAGGTCTGCGTTGTTTTTGGACTGAAAACCCTTCCAGGTGAAATCCGTGTCCCGGTTCTCCGGGGCGCTGGCCGCCAAACAGTATCGCAGAGGACCCGGGGAGAACTCCTGGAGATAGTCGGGCAGCCATACGGCCCAGTTCCTGCTGGTAGACAGCTTTTTGCCCTCCATGTTCAGGAATTCGTTGGCCGGGATCTCCGCTGGAAGGATGTACTTGCCATAAGCCATGAGGGTGGCCGGCCAGACCAGGGCGTGAAATACGACATTGTCTTTGCCGATGAAGTGGATCAACCGGGTTTCCGGGGCGAGCCAGTATTTTTTCCACAGGTCAGGCTCTCCCCGCTTCTCGGCCCACGCGATAGTAGATGAGATGTAGCCGAT
>DAOVRJ010000290.1 GCA_030628225.1 Candidatus Zixiibacteriota bacterium
ACATCCAATCCGACGCTCTCTCCGCTGCGGTCCACCACCCCCCCCCCCCCCACAACCTCCCCTCCCGCCCCCTGCACCACCCCGATCACCTCCCCGGTGGAGCCGCCGGTGGTCATCACGTCCTCAACCACCAGGGCACGCTCACCTTTTTCGATGCCAAACCCCCGCCGCAGTCTCATCCTGCCCGACTCCCTCTCGGCGAAGATGGCTCGAACTCCCAGAGCCCTGCCCACCTCCTGCCCCACAACGATGCCACCCACGGCCGGGGAGATGACCAGATCCGCATGCAGACCCGCAAATCTGGAGGCCAGCTCGGCCCCCAGGCATTCGGCGTGCTGCGGATGCTGAAAGACCAGAGCGCACTGAAAATAGACCGGGCTGTGCCGGCCGGAGGAGAGCAGAAAGTGGCCGGAGAGCAAGGCTCCCGTCTCCCGGAAGATGTTCAGGACTTCCTCTTGAGAGAGCATTCATGACCTCCGGTATGAAGCTTGAAGCTGGTGAGAAAGGCGGATCCTGGATCCTAGATCCTTGATCCTCGTTCCCCCATCCCCGAGTCTCCAGTTTCGAGTCTCTGCTTTTGCATTGTCTTTGCTTTAACAAAGATCCAGGATCTAGGATCAAGGATCGGGTTTTTCCTCTTAACGAGTTTCGAATCTCGAGTCTCGAATCTCGGCTTTTCTCATATCCTTCAAAAGCCCACGATGGAAATGCTCATCCGCCGAATTAGCTTAAGGGGTTCAAGCCAATGATGAATTTTGAGTTCAACAGCGAACAGGAGCTGATCAAAAAGACGGTTCGCGAATTTGGTCAGAAAGAGATCGCGCCAGTGGTCAGAGATATCGATGACGGCAAGAGGATTCCCGATGAGATCATCAAAACGCTGGCCGACATCGGCCTTTTGGGCATGACCGTTTCCTCCGATTATGGGGGAGCCGAAGCCGATCCGGTGACAGTTGGGATCGTGGCCGAGGAACTGGCCAGGGCGGATATCAGCTGTGCCATTCCGACATTTTTTCTCGTTCAGGCAGCATGGGGTCAGTTGCTCGATAAACACGGCCGGGAAGCGGCTAAAAAGGACATTCTCCCCGGAGTGACCAAAGGCAGGGCATTTCTGGGCATCGCCGCCACAGAGTCCGATGTGGGATCAGACCTGGCCAATATGAGAACGGTGGCCAAGAAGGTCGAAAATGGCTATCTGATCAATGGGCAGAAGATGTTCATCAGCGGGATCGCTGAAGCCGTGGATCAACTTCCCCAAGGTGGTGGATATGTGACCCTGGCCAGGACCGATCCTTCCCGGGGCACACGGGGAATGAGCCTGTTCTACATACCGTTGAAAGGAACGAAAGGAATAACCAGCACGACTTTTGAGGACTGGGGAAGGAGAGGGATATCCACCGGTGGGTTTACGCTGGAAGATGTGCAGATCCCCGGGGATTTCCTGATAGGCGAGCAGAACAGAGGATTCCAACTGGTCATGGAGGGTTTTGACTACGCCAGAGCCATCATATCAGTGGTGTGTGCCGGAGCTGCCATGAGCGCTCTTGAACAGGCCATGGAACACCTCAAGCAGAGGAGAGCGTTTGGTCAGCCAATTGGCAGGTTCGAGGGCATTCAATTCAAGTTGGCGGAGCACTGGGCCAAGCTGGACGCCATGAGGCTTTTAGGATACAAAGCCTTGTGGATGTTCGGTAAAGAGCAGAGCGAGGGAGCGTATAGTCGATTTGAGGTCACCAGACATTGCGCCGAGGCCAAGCTATTGGCCCCCAGGTTCGCTTTTGAGGCCATAAACGATGCTATCCAGTGGTTTGGAGCGTTTGGCTATACGCTGGATTGTCCACTAGAGCTGGCCCTGAAGGGCGTGCGGAGCTACTACTGGGCAGAGGGCACTCTGGAGATCCTGAAGATCATCGTCGCCCGAGAGCTGTTGGGGAAAGAGTACGTGGCGTATCGGTAGAAAAGAGAAGATGATGTGCAGAAAGGTCAAACCCTGTTGTTCTGGTGCGATAGAACCTTAGATAAATGAAGAATGAAAAATGCAAAGTGAAAAATGAAAAATGGGAAAGAATGACCTCTCAGATCGGCTACTGGACTTCTCAGCGAAGGTCATCCAGATAGTAGATAGATTTAAAAAAACAGCTGCTGGGCGTCATGTCGGTAATCAATTGATGCGATCAGGGACTTCGGCGGGAGCTAACTACGAAGAAGCCTGTGCTGCGGAGAGCCGGGCGGATTTTATACACAAATTGCAGCTTGTGTTAAAAGAGCTTCGAGAATCTAATTATTGGTTGCATTTAGTTGCGAAAACGAGGTTACTTCCGCATAATGATAGAAATCTTGGGGTACTTATTCAAGAATCACTGGAATTGACAAATATCATGGCGAAATCAATAGTGACAGCGAAGAAGAGAAGTTAACTTTGCATTTTGCATTTATCATTTTTCACTTTTCATTTCATTTAATCAAATGACTTTTATCAATAAGCTCAAACAGGCCACTCGCGAGAACAACTCCCTGCTGTGCATCGGTCTGGACGTGGATGTGGAGCGAATTCCCCGATTCCTTCTGAGGGAAAAGGATCCCGTCGGGGTCTTCAACAAGGCCATCATCGAGGCCACCGCCGACCTGGTCTGTGCCTATAAACCCAACGTGGCTTTCTACGAAGCCATGGGAGAAAAGGGCTGGTCGACGCTTCGCCAGACCTGCCGGCTGGTCCCCCAGGAGATTCCGGTCATCGCCGACGCCAAGCGGGGCGATATCGGCAACACGGCCCGGATGTATG
>DAOVRJ010000103.1 GCA_030628225.1 Candidatus Zixiibacteriota bacterium
AGAGGCTGAAGCGATGGTCCATGCTCATAAAGGTGGCGATTTCCTCCTCGGCCAGCGGAACAATATCCTCACCGGGAAGAGGAAGCGAGTTGTCCGGCTCGGCCCCTATCCCTTCTTTAGCCGAGGAGGTGAGGGCTGGCTCCAAAAGGAGACCCTTCTCTCCCTTGACCTCCAGCAAGCGAAATCGGAACAAATCGATGCTCATTCCATACGAGCCCTCAACAGCTTCCTGGAGGGTGGTGGAGAAATCCGGGGCCACAAGGATGAGCTTGGGATGGAGAGTCAGATCCGCATCCAGCTCGGTCACAAAATCAGTTCGCTGGGAGCAGTTGCGGCAGAGCCAGGCGACGTGAGCGAATCCCTCCACGAGCAGCTGATCTTCCGGCTGGGTGGCCACATCGATGACCACCAGACGACCGCGGGTATCCACGGCCAATAGGTTCATGGGGCCCCGCTTGCCGTCTTTCCCTACCTGATCCACAACCTTCAGGCCCTCCTGCAGAACTGCACAGTGCTCGGCCACCAGCTCGACCAGCTTTTCACTGTTTTCCACGGGCAAATGGTTGAAGATTACGGTCATCGCTTTCCATCCACGGCCTGGTTCATCCCGGCGAAGAAAGAACCGTTTCCCTTGCCGGCCTCGGCTTTTTCCAGGGCACAGATGCTCTCGGCGATGAGGCCGAGACATCTTGCCGCTTTGCTTCTGTTGTATGAGAGAACCAGAGGTTTTCGCTGGGAGATGGATCTGTTGATGTTCAGGTCAGCATACAAGAAACCCAGATTAGTGATCTTGGCGCCTAGAAACTCGCTCACGGCATGGGTCATTTTCCGGGCAATGGCCTCCGCCTCGGCCACCATCCTGATGTTATAAGCCACCATTCCCACCGGAGCCGCGGGCCTTCTGGCCAAAATTCCTTTGATGACTGCATAGGCGTCGATCATGCCCAGGGGGTCCGAGGGAACCAGAACGATTATCTGGTGGGCCAGTTGGAGAATTAACCGCGAGTTAGGGTTTGCGTTCGCAGGCGTGTCCACCAGCATCAGCTGGGCATTAGCCTCGAAGGCCATCAGGCCGGCCAGGAGTCGATGGCGAACCGACTCCGAAAGATCCGTCAACCGGGAGAAATCGATGTCCAGAGACAGAAGCTTCACCCCCAGAGGTCCCTGAAGGATCACCCGAAGATCTTGGCCATTCTCCTCGGCTTCTGCCAGGCATGCTACCGAAGCGGCCGGTCTCAGTCCCCAGAGGAAAGGCTGGTCTGGAAAGCTCAGGTCGGTATCTAAAACCCTCACCTGGCGGCCACGCCGAGCCAGCTCAACGGCCAGGTTGCTGACCAGGAAGGATTTCTCCAGGCTGCGATGGTCGCCGGTGATGGCCACGACTCGGGGAAAATGCCTGTCTAAGGTTTTCTGGGTGAGGGGGGTAGACTCCGCGTGCTCCTCCGAAGAGGGTTTTTGTTTCTGCTCAGCAGAGAGGAACAGGTGGGAGATGTCCTCGAGCCCCTTGCCCAATCTCTTGTCTTTTTTCACCTCACTGCGTCTCTTTCTGCTTGCCGTACTCGATGATGGAGTTCATGCCCCCAAAGGAGCTCTTTACCTTGTTAGGGTTGTTGGGGTCATCTCTCCACTGGCCATCCACAACGAAGCGGTACTGATAAGTACCTGGTTTCAGGTGCAGTACCTTGGACCAGCTCCCCTGTCCATCGGTGTCCAGGGTGGCACCTTTACTGAGTTTCCAGTTATTGAAATCTCCGACAATCTGTACGGTCTTGGCTTTCGGGGCGTGGATGTGGAACCTGACGCCGTTTTTGACCGTCTGCGACCCCGGGGACGCGGCCGCAGCACTTTGGGATCTGACCCGGTAGGCTCGAGCCTTCGTCATGGAGGACACCTCTTTGGCCAGGGCGGTGTAATCCCGGTAGCCGCTGCTGTGTCGATCATACTGGCAGATGGGCTGGCCGAAGCCGGTGGCCTCCTTAAGCCGGACGTTGATGTTGACAATGGTCTTGAACAGTTGTTTGCCGAAGTGCTTGCGCAGTTCCTCAAATACCTCTTTGGCAATTCTGGTACGCCGGTCATAGATGGTGGTCAGGGCCTGTACGTATTTTTTCTGGCCGAACCGATCTTCCATCAGCTTGATGGTCTCGCTGAGCTTGCCCAGGCCGTGCAGGGCGAAGAAACTGGTCTCCAGGGGAACGATCACTTCACGGCAGGCTCTGAGGGCGTTGAAGGTGAGCAGGCCCAGGCTGGGTGGGCAGTCGACGATGATGTAATGGTACTTCCCGGGCATTTCCGCCAGGGCATTAAGGAGGCGGTCCTCCCGGCCCGGCTGTCCGGCCAGTTCTTGCTCCACCGCGCTGAGGATGATTCCCGAGGGAGCCAGGTGGAGATATTTGTTTACCTCGATGATGACGTCCTTCATCGCCACATCCCAATGGGTCTCGGAGAGGACGTGATACATGTTCTTCTCTGTTTCCTCGGGCTTAACGTTGAGGCCCAGGGAGGAATGGCCCTGGGGATCCAGATCCACAAGCAGCACCTTTTTCCTGCGTTCCGCCAGGCAGGCGGACAGATTGATGGCCGTGACTGTTTTGCCACATCCTCCCTTGTGATTGACGATGGAGATCGTTCTCATTAATCCTCCCGGAAGAGAAAGTGACACGCCTGGCTATGGCAAATCCTCTGAGGATCGCCCGGTTTGAAAGCCGATTTCCTGGCCTTCCTGCCCCATGATCTTGATCTTGCCAAATCGTTCCTCGAACTTCTTGATGTTCTGCTCCAGGGCGTTGTGCAGCATCTTGATGTTCTGAGGGGTCATGACGATGCGCGCGTAGACTTTCGTTTTCTTAACTCCCGGCATGGCACGGGCGAAGTCGATGAAAAACTCCGAGGGAGAATGGGTGATCAGGGCCAGGTTGGAGTAAATTCCCTCGGATTCTTTTTCACCCAGCTCCAGGGAGATCTGACGGGAAGGTTTTTCAGGCATAGTGTTTCTCCAAGTGTAAGATGACCCATTATCTTGTGTCTAATGTTCGTAAATTAAGGCTATTTTGTGGAAAAGTCAAGAGATTTCAATCGGTCATGGAAGATTTTGAAGGGTTCTCCCGGTTTTATGGATGCAGTAATGGGTGCGTTCTGAAAAGGGGTTAGAGATAGGGGGTTGGGTGGTGTTTATCTGCTAGCGAACTTGGATATTTGTCTTGACACAAGTGAAGAATCTTTGTATATTTTTTTTACCTTCGGGGCGAGGTGGAATTCCTCGACCGGCGGTAAAAGCCCGCGAGTTTAAGCACGCACCAAGAGCGTGTTGGCAGAGCCGGTGGAATTCCGGCGCCGACGGTAATAGTCCGGATGGGAGAAGGCATACCAGAAGGGCGGAGTCTGTGTTTTTCATAAGGGGCCCCGAAGGATGTTCCTTCGGGGTATTTTCGTAGTGTCAGGCAGAGACGACGAAAAATATATGTGCCAGGTCCTTCGATTGGCCCGCAGGGGTAAGGGGAGAACTTCGCCGAACCCCATGGTAGGTGCGGTGGTGGTCAAGGATGGCCAGATCGTAGGCCAGGGCTTTCATCGGCGGCCCGGGGAGGCCCACGCGGAGGTGATCGCCCTACGCCAGGCCGGTGAGCAGGCGCGGGACGCCACCCTGTATGTCAATCTGGAACCCTGCTGTGTTCATGGGCGGACCCCGCCGTGCACCGAGGAGATCGTCCGGCGTGGGCTGGCTAAAGTGATTTGCGCTCACCAGGACCCCAACCCCAGGGTCTCCGGGCGCGGCTTGGCCTATCTTCAGGCCCAGGGGATCGCCGTGGAAACGGGGCTTCTGCAGACAAAAGCCAGAGAGCTGAATGAGGTTTACATCAAGTACATGGCCACGGGTCAGCCCTTTGTCTTCTTGAAAATCGCCCAGACACTGGACGGGAAGATCGCCACCAGAAATGGGGACTCCCGATGGGTGAGTTCTCCCCAATCCCGCCGGTTCACCCACCGACTGAGAGCTCAAGCGGATGCTGTTCTGGTGGGGGTAGGCACCATACTCAAGGACGATCCTCTGCTGACCGTTCGGCACGTGAGGGGATCAGATCCGGTCAAAATCATTCTGGACAGCCGATTGCGGACGCCTCTGCGGGCGAAGGCTCTGGCGGGAGGTCGGGTGATTATCGCCACCTGCCGGGGGGTCGATTCACATCGAGTGAAGCAGTATAGGGATCGTCAGATCAGGGTGTGGCAGTTGCCTGCCGATGCTAACGGAATGGTGGATTTGAAGCGACTTCTCCGGCGGGCGGGCAGAGAAGAGCTCACCAGTGTGCTCATCGAGGGAGGACAGAGGGTGTTCACCTCCGCCTTGAAGGCTGAAGTGGTGGACAAGCTGCTCGTTTTTATAGCCCCCAGCCTGTTGGGAGATGGAACAGGATGCATCGGGGATTTGGGAGTTCATCGGATGGCCGACACCCTGCCGATTAAGCAGGTGAAATTCCGGCGCGTGGGGCCGGACCTGCTGGTCACCGGCCGATTGTGAGGAGCCTATGTTCACCGGTATTGTGCGAGAGCGGGGAGAGATCCTAAAGGTGGAGCGAATTCCCGGCGGGCTGCGGCTGAAAGTCCGGTCCCCCAAAAACCTTCAGGCAATGCGTTGGGGAGATAGCATCGCTGTGAACGGCGTGTGTCAAACGGTGGTGGCCGTAGATTCCGATTCATTCTCTACTGAGGCCATGGAGCAGACCCTGAGGCAGACCACTGTGGCTGAGTGGAAGGTGGGCGACCTGGTGAATCTGGAGAGCCCCCTAGGTCCTGATGACCTGCTGGGAGGACATCTGGTCACCGGCCACGTAGATGGGGTGGGGTTGATAGGAGCCAAGGTGCGACGAGCCGGAGATGTGTTTTTTCGCATTAAAGCGCCCCGGGAGCTTATCGCCCAGGTTTTCGAGAGAGGCTCCATTGCCGTGGACGGTATCAGCCTGACGGTGGTGACGGTTCAAGAGGATCAGTTCAGCGTGGCCTTGATCCCGCACACACTGAAGGAGACCACTCTGCAGCTGAAAGAGGTGGGTGATAGGGTGAATCTGGAAACAGACATGATCGTTAAAGCCGTGCAGCGGCTCTTGGGTCCATACCTGATGGACCGGGGACTGACCAGGGAGCGTTTGAAGGAGCTTGGTTTCTAATGTGAGGGAAGGGAGGTTTTGAGAATGTCTGCAGATGCGATATCTCCGTTTGATTCCATCGAAGAAGCAGTGGAGGAAATTCGCCAGGGCAAGATGGTTATCGTGGTGGATGATGAGAATCGTGAAAACGAGGGTGATTTCATCATGGCCGCGGAGAAGGTCAGTGCCCAGGCGGTCAATTTTATGGCCAAACATGGCCGTGGTCTCATCTGCATGCCCATGACGGGCGAGCGGCTTGATGAGCTCGGCCTGTCTCTCATGGTTGCCGAAAACACCGCCAAGATGGGCACTCCTTTTACCATCTCCGTTGATGCTGTTCGCGATACCACCACGGGGATCTCAGCCCATGACCGGGCTGTGACGGTCATGGCTCTTATCGATCCGGCTTCGCGGACAGAGGATCTGGCCAAACCGGGCCACATATTCCCCTTGAGGGCCATGGAGGGTGGCGTTCTGCGCCGGGCCGGCCATACTGAGGCCGCTGTGGACCTGGCCGTGTTGGCCGGGCTGTTTCCCGCTGGTCTGCTCTGCGAGATTATGGCTGACGATGGATCCATGGCGCGGGGCCCGGGACTGGAGAAGTTAAAATCCAAATTCGGCCTGAAGCTCATCACCACCAAAGATCTCATCAACTATCGCCGTCAGACGGAAAAGCTGGTTCGGTGTCTGGTGACCACCAAGCTGCCCAGCAAGTTTGGCTCCTTCACCCTCCATCTCTATGAGGATGTTCTCACCGGTGATCACCACGTGGCTCTGGTGAAGGGGGATGTGCGGGGTGCCCAGAACGTGTTGGTGCGAGTTCATTCTCAGTGTCTCACCGGAGATCTTTTTGGCTCCCTGCGCTGTGACTGCGGTGAGCAGATGGAGGAAGCCCTGCGGCGGATCGAGAGCGAGGGCAGAGGTGTTTTCCTGTATATGCGACAGGAGGGCAGGGGTATTGGCCTGGCCAACAAGTTGCGAGCCTATGAACTCCAGGATCAGGGGCGGGATACCGTGGAGGCCAACGAGGAGCTGGGTTTCGCGCCGGACCTGCGAGATTACGGAATCGGCGCGCAGATCCTGGTGGATCTGGGTCTTTCCAGCATTCGGATCATGACCAATAATCCCCGCAAGATCACAGGGTTAGAGGGATATCAACTAAAGGTGGTGGAGCGTGTGCCTCTACAGATTGTTCCCCGGAAAGAAAATGTCCGTTATCTGAGGACCAAAAGGGATAAGTTGGGACATCTGCTGAATCTGTCGGAGGAAGAGCTTCCGGAATCAAAAAGGGGGGAAGGATGAAAGTTCACAAGGGATATTTGGATGCCTCGGGCAGGAAGTTCACTATCGTGGTCAGCCGGTTCAACGAGTTTATCACCCAGAAACTTCTGGAAGGGGCTCTGGATTGTCTGCGCCGTCACGGGGCCGGGGAGGAAGACCTGGAGGTGGTCTGGGTGCCGGGTGCCTTTGAGATTCCATATGTGGCTAAAAAGATCGCCGAGGGCGGGAACTGCGATGGGATCATCTGTCTGGGGGCGGTTATCAGGGGGGCTACGCCCCATTTCGATTATGTGGCCGGTGAGGTATCCAAGGGGGTGGCTCGGATCGCTCTGGAGACGGGTGTGCCCACGGTGTACGGGGTGATCACCGCGGACAGCATCGAGCAGGCTGTGGAGCGAGCGGGAACCAAGGCTGGCAACCGGGGTTTCGACGCGGCCCTGGCTACCATCGAGCTAGTGGATTTGTACCGCAAATTGCCGAAGACAAAGATGTCCTGAGAGGACGTCCAAAGATGGGGAAAAGGCGCAAGGCCCGTGAGCTGGTCCTGCAGATTCTCTATGCCCTGGAGATCTCCGGGGAAGAGATAGAGGTGGTTCTGGCGGACGTTTTGGACCGCCAAAAACCGCCTCCCGATGTCGCCGAATTTGCCTCCTTGCTGGCCACCAGGACTGTGGAACATCTCCGGGAGATAGACGAGATCATTTCCCAGAAGGTAAAACGCTGGGAGCTATCCAGAATTGCTGTGGTGGACAGAAATCTTTTACGATTGGCCATCTGCGAGCTGTTCCATTTTCCGGATATACCCCAGAAAGTGTCTATCAACGAAGCCATCGAGCTGGCTAAGACCTATAGCACAAAGGAGTCTGGGCGATTTATCAACGGCATTCTGGACTCCGTTGCCGGGCTGCACGGAAAATAGAGGCCGATGCTAATTTGTGTGGGAAGAAGTGCTCGTCCAGCGTTTTTCCCCTCCCGGCAAGAGGAGGCTTAATGCTCTACGGGATTATCTCCGATATTCACAGCAACCTGGAGGCGCTGGAAGCCGTTCTCCGCGACGCTGAGCAGCAACACATCGACTCTTTTATCTGCCTTGGTGATATCGTGGGCTATGGCGCCAGCCCCAACGAGTGTGTCCAGCAGATCCGGGAGCTAACCGGACACGTTGTTGTGGGCAATCACGATTACGCAGCCGTTGGGTTGACGGATATCTCCTGTTTTAACCTGTATGCCAAACGGGCCGTGATGTGGACGGCCAAAGTTATTTCTGCGGAGCATTCTGACTATCTTTCTAAGCTGCCTCTCACCGCACAGGTGGATGATCTTTTCCTAGTTCACGCCACTCCCTCCGATCCGCCCGCCTGGAATTATCTTTGTTCCCCTCAGTTGGCACTGATTGAGTTCGATCTTTTCCAGGGTCGCTGTTGTTTTATCGGCCATTCCCATAAGCCGGTCATATTTTCCCAGAGGGATGGTGATCTTCCCTGGAAGAATGAGGTGCTGATGTGTTCCCCCGATGAGAGATACATCGTCAACGTGGGTAGCGTAGGGCAGCCGCGAGATGGTGACCCGCGCGCCTGTTACGCCATTTTCGACGATCAGGCGGGAAAGCTTTTCCTGCGCCGTGTGACCTATGACGTGCAGGCTGCCCAGCGCAAAATTCTCCAGGCCGGGTTGCCGCCAGTTTTAGCTATCCGGCTGGCTCACGGGGAATGAGCAGGACAGAAGAAGGGCAGCCAGTCTGGCGGGGCAGAGCACAATTTTTATATAGCAATACGTCTCAGAAGGTTCTTTAACGATATTTCCCCGGGTGAGGTGCTGAGGAATTCGAGATGAAAAGGTGGGATTTAAACCGGGTTTTGGCTTTGTTTGTGTTTGTGGTGGTGTTGGTGGTGTATGTGCGGACGATGGCGGCGTCGACCTCGTTTTGGGATTGTGGGGAGTTTATAGCGG
>DAOVRJ010000064.1 GCA_030628225.1 Candidatus Zixiibacteriota bacterium
GAAAAGGTGAACAGCATACCTCCGCGGGCCAGGTTCTTCAGGGCCCACATGTTCACATCCTTGTATCCCCGGGAGGCTTTTAGCACATCGCCTTTTTTGCGGGCGAAAGGAGGTGGGTCCAGAGCGATGAGGTCGAACTGGTCCGTTAGCTGGCGGAGGTACCCGAAGACGTCCTGGCAGACAAGATCCGACAGGATGCTGTTCAGCTTGTTCACGGCCAGGTTTTTCCAGGTCAGCTCCAGGGCTTCCTTGGAGCTGTCCACGGCCACGATGCTTTTGGCTCCTCCTCCTCCGGCGTAAACGGAGAAACCTCCGGTGTAGCAGAAGCAGTCGCAGACCCGCTTGCCCTCGGCCAGCGACCCGAAGAGCTGCCGGTTCTCTCGCTGGTCGAGAAAAAAGCCGGTCTTCTGCCCTTCGGGGATCTTCACCTGGAACCGATGGCCATGTTCCTGAATCTCCACCGGGGACTTGAGCTCACCGGAGAGCGGTCCCTTGACTGGCTTAAGACCCTCTTCTGTGCGGGCGGCCATGTCGGAGCGCTCGAAGATGAACGTCGGCTGGAGAAGATCGTCCAGGATGGAGACAATCCCCGTTTTCCAGCGCCCCGCCCCGGCGGTGGAGAACTGGCAGACCAGCCCCATGCCGTAGACGTCGACGATCAGGCCGGGGAGGAAATCCCCCTCGGCGTTGATCAGCCGGTAGGCGTCCGTCTTCGGGGGAAGCGTCTCTTGACGGTATTTCAGGGCTTGCTGTATGCGTTTGCGGAAGAAGTCCGCGTCGATGGGCACTTCCGCATGGGCCAGGACACGGCAGGTGATCTGCGACTTGCGGTTGATGTATCCTCGGGCCAGAAAGCTCTTGTCGTGGGAGAAGATATCGCAGAGATCACCAGGCTCCTGGTAGTCCTCGATGGTCTGGATGGCTCCGGAGAAGATCCACGGATGTCCCCGCAGGATCGGTTTCTCTTTTCCCTGTTTTAAATAGACTTTTGTGGCCATTTTTTCAGGTTAGCCGCTGATGTTTACCGATAGCCCGGCCGGCGGCGGGAGGATACTGTCGGCCTCCCGGCCAGTCAGGCGATTTATTAGTGTGTCTGGGCGACACGGACCTTTTGGGGCCGCACTGAGTTCACGATCTGCCCAACGACCCATGGTATCAGGCTCATCACGGCTACCAGGATCCACCCGCTCCTGCCGGGATGGGCTAATTTCAGGACATCGGAGAGACCGGGCAAGTAAACGGCAGCCAGGAGCAATCCTGTACACAGGGCCAGGGCTGCCCAGATGAACGGGTTGCGCGTGATGTCGTTGACAAAGAAGTTGGATCCGCGGTCGCGCATGTTGAAGACGTGCCACAGCTGGGCGAAGGCCAGGGTGAGAAAGGAGACTGTGACCGCCCCGTGCTGATCCATCTTCAGCCAGACCAGGGCCAATGTTAACGCGCCCAGGACCGAGATAGTGATGATCAGGCTGTATCCACCGATGCCCAGCCAGTGATGGCGGGCCAGAAGGGGTTCTTTGGCGTCCCGGGATGGACGTTTCATGACCTGCGCATCCCCCTCTCCCACACCCAGGGCCAGGGCGGGAAACACGTCGGTGACCAGGTTCAAAAAAAGGATCTGCAGGGGCAGGATGGGCAGGGGGGCATTCGCCGCCGAGGCAAAGGTGACGGCCATGATCTCGCTGACATTGCAGGAGATGAGGTACCGCACGAACTTACGGATGTTACCGAAGATGACCCGCCCCTGCCGGATGGCGGCGACGATGGTGGAGAAGGAATCATCTTTGAGGACCATATCGGCGGCCTCACGGGCCACCTGGGTGCCCCGTTTTCCCATGGCGATGCCGATATCGGCTTCTTTCAGGGCCGGGGCGTCGTTGACCCCGTCGCCGGTCATGGCCACGATGGAGCCATTTTTCTGATGGAGATCGATGAGGTCCAGCTTCTGTTTGGGGCTCACCCGGGCGAAAATAGAGGTGCTCAGGATATGCTGTCGCTCTTCAACGGACAGCTTGTCGGTGCTCTTGAGGTCTCTGCCGTGGACCACCTCGGTTTCGTTTTCGTCGACCAGACCCACGGCCAGGGCGATGTTGTGCGCCGTAAGCGGCTGATCGCCGGTGGCCATGATCACACGAATGCCGGCCTCCTGACACAGGTCGATGGCCTCACGCACATCCTTGCGGGGAGGGTCCTGCAGCCCGACCAGGCCAAGAAAAGTCAGCTCCTGGTAAGGTTTGGAGTCGACAGAATCGACCATTTTTGTGGCTAAGGCCAGGACGCGGAGACCGTCGGCGGCCATCATTTCGTTGTGCTCCAACCATCTCTTGTAATGCTCGTCGTTTAATTTACCTGTGCCGCTTTCGGTCAGGAAGTGCGAGCAAGCTTCCAGGATGGATTCGGGAGCGCCTTTTGCGGCCACTCGATATCCATGATCGGTTTTGTGAAAGGTGGCCATCATCTTGGTGTCGGGGTCGAAGGCCTCCTCCTGGACCTCCGGCATCTTCTCGATGAGATTGTCCCGCTGAAGCCCTGCTTTGGCGCCGCTCATCAGGAGAGCCACCTCCAGGGGGTCGCCCACACCTTCGTTGCCCTTCAGGGAAGCGTTGTTGCACAGTGCGCCGGTTTCCAATATCTCCCGCAGGAGCTTGTCCTGCAGTGGTGCCAGGGATTCTTCTCCCCGCGTGAACAGGCTTGCCTTTGGCGATGTTTTCTCCCCAACCTGAACATCCCCGGAGTGCAGGGCGATGCGGGTGACTGTCATCCGGTTTTCAGTGAGAGTGCCGGTTTTATCGGTGCAGATGAGATTTGTGGCCCCCAGAGTTTCCACGGCCGAGAGCCGGTTGATCAGAGCGTTGCGCCGGGCCATGCGCCGCATCCCCCGGGCCAGGGCGATGGTGGCCACGATGGGCAGACCCTCCGGGATGGCCGCCACGGCAAGGGCGATGGCTGTCTCGATCATCAGGAAGGTGTCTTTGCCGGCCAGAATGCCCAAGCCAGCCACCAGGGCGGCGATGACCAGGGTGGCCCAGATGAGTTTGTAGCCCAGTTGATTCAGGCGCTGCTCCAGGGGTGTGCTTTCCTCCTTCGTCTCGGCGACGAGAGAGGATATCTGGCCCAGCTCCGTCTTCATGCCGGTGGCCACGACGACGGCTTCTGCGGATCCACGGGTCAGGGCGGTGCCCTTAAAGAGCATGTTGGCCCGTTCGGCCAGAGGAGCATCTTCCCCGAGGGGTTCGATCTTTTTGCCCACGGGTAAGGATTCGCCTGTCAGGGTCGATTCGTCGGCCTGGAGCTTTGATGCCTGGATGAGGCGAAGGTCTGCGGTGACGATATCCCCACCCTCGAGAACAACGATATCCCCGAGAACAAGGGCCTCGGCGGCGATCTCTTGAAGCTGTCCATCCCGGCGGACCCTGGCTTTTACGGCGCCCAACCGCCGGAGGGCTTCCATGGAGCGAACGGCCTTCAGCTCCGTGAGAAAACTGATGGCGGCGTTGATGGCGATCACCGCCGCAATTGCCACACCCTCAACCACATCGCCGAAGGCAAAGGATAGGGCGGCGGCCAGGGCCAGGAGCAGGATGATCAGACTTTTGAACTGATTGGCCAGGATGAGCCAGGGGCTCTTTCTGGGGGTCTCCTGGAGTATATTTCGGCCATGTATCCGCCGGCTGTTCATCACATCTGCCCGGCTGAGTCCTTTCTCCGCGGATACGGAGAGATCCTGCAGGATCTCTTTGACCGGCCGCGTCCATGACTTGGCTGAGATCTGCTTGTCTTTCAGCACGTTCTGCGATCCTTTGAAGGAGGGGTTGTCGTCCCCATTACTTGACCAGCACCATCTTGATCGTCTCGCTGAATCCTGCCGCCTTCAGCCGGCAGAAATACAGGCCGCTGGCCACATGCGAGCCGGACGCATCTCGCCCATCCCAGACGGCCGAGTGTTCGCTGGCCTTCTGATCCGCATCCACAAGAGTACGGATCTCCTGCCCCAGCGTATTGAAGATCTTCAGAGACACGCGACCATCCCGGGGAATGCTATAGCGAATCTGTGTGCCGGCGTTGAAAGGATTGGGATGATTCTGGCAAAGCGCATAATATTTCGGCACTTCGGCAGGAGAAACTTCTAGAAGACCGGTGCCGGACAAGGCAGTCAGGCCCTTGATGCAGAAGTTGGCCGTGCTGTCCAGGTCGTACAGATCAAGCCAGTCCGAGCCGTTGAGGTAATAGCTCTGGCCGGGCTCAGATGCAGACTCTACCGTCACTTTATACGATGCCCCCAACAGAACCGGAACCTCCGAGGTGCGGTCGTAGGCATGTCCGCCGGAGGAAAGATGCAGGTAGATGTAAAGATCGTCGCCCTCTGTCAGGGAAACGGGCGTCTCCAGATCTATGGTGTGGAACCCGGTGTGTTGGATGAAATCTGATTTAGATGCAAGTTCATCCTGCAGCTGGCCATCAGAAAAGCGATCGTAGATCTTAAAGGTGTAGTTGACGCTGTCGGCAGCGGTGAAAAAACTGACCGACTGGAGATTTTCGTCCTCTTCGGAGATAAAGGCATTGAAGATCTCGCTGATGTCATCTTTGGTGTCACGCCAGCCGTGGTAATCATGATAGTAGATGCGGTCGTAGGCCAGGGGCTCCACATTCTGGAAGGAGATGGCGCCCATCTCCGGCTGGCGGCAGCAGTGCTTGTCGTAGTAGGAGATCCAGAAATAGCCGTCCAGGCCCCAGTCCGTCCCCCAGCTGTTCTTGCACAGCCAGGCTCCTGGTCCACCGGAAGCCTGGGTGACCTTGCCGTCGTCCCAGCCGACGATGGCTATGGCGTGGTTGGGGTCCAATGGACTGCCCGGGGTCTGGTAGTGGACATAATCGGAGAGAAACGCGTTGTCGTAGCACATACAGGTGCCCATGACGCCCTGGGTCATGATCTTCTCTTTGATGGTGTCGATGTTGCTCAGGTCCGGGCCGATCACATACCACTCGATGTCCCGAGCATAGAAGTAGTGGTAATCGGGATTGTCCCGCTCCGGCGGTGAGTAGTAGGATTGTCCGTCGATGTCGCGGACGGCTCCCTCGCCGCGGGCAAGATAGGCCGATGTCACCCGGTAATCGCCGCCCCAGTGCACCTCCAGCCCACCGCCTGCGGGTGGGTCGAGGTCGTCGTTGTTAAATTGGTTGAACCCGTTCCACCAGTCCAGGTGGTACTCGGCCAGATCGGGCTCGCCATACTCTCCGGACATTGACCAGGCCCAGGTGATCATCAGGTTGCCCTCCATGGCGGCCATGGCCCCGTGGGTCCAGCAGGTGCCTCCAATCTGGCTCTTAACTGGGGTGACATAGTTGACACTGTTCACATCGCGCAGGTCGAAGGAGCTGGGCGGGTCGGCCTGGCCGGCGCCCATCAAAAGAAGGGTGAGGGTAAGAGCTGTGAGCGAACAGGTTTTCACATTCCGGTGCATACTTGTGCCTCCTCGTTGGATGGTTAAAGAGGTCTAAAGAGAGAATATAATGAACTTTCCGCTATCTGACCAGCATCATCTTGATGGTCTTGCTGGAATCACCAGCCTTAAGCCGACAGAAGTATATGCCGCTGGACACCTCCCGGTCCCCGTCGTCCCGCCCATCCCAGGTAACGGATGACTCGCCGGCCTTTTGTGCGCCATCCGCCAGAGTTCTCACTTGTTGTCCCAGGGTGTTGAAAATCCTCAGGGTCACGTAGCCATCCTGGGGAAGTTGATATCGGATTTCGGTGCTGGCGTTGAAGGGGTTGGGGTAGTTCTGGTGGAGGGCAAAAGTGTTAGGGACATGTGTCAAGGGCAGTTCTTGTACTTCCGTATCGATCCAGTCACTTCCTAAGAAGGTAGAGAAAACCAGTGAACTGCCCGTGACATCGAACTTGGTGACAAAGACATCGTCCCAGCCGCCCAAGGTCTCGTCAAAAGCTCCAGGGGTAGTGGGAAAATAGCTTGATGTCGCATGTCCGGTGACATAAGCCTGATTGTATTGGTCGATATCGACACCCAATCCCCTCGAATGTCTACCGAGGAAAGTGGAGTAAGAAAGTGCTCTTCCGGAGGGTGTTAGCTTACAAACGAAGACATTATCACCACCATTATGCGTGGTATCAAAGGCCCCTTCCGTGGTGGGAAAATCGGACGATCTTGTATAACCCGTTACATAAGAATAACCTCCCGCATCCAAGGTAATACTTTTACCATCGTCTTTATTTTGCCCACCAATGAATGTAGAGTAAATTAGCGATTTCCCCGTTGTTGAGAGTTTAAACAGAATTACATCGGTACTGCCATTGTGATCGGGATCGAAAACCCCCTGGGTGGTGGTAAAATCGTCCGATGCTGAACTTCCTGTCACATGTGCCTGGCCAAATCTGTCCACGACGATGTCGTCGCCCCTGTCATATCCCGATCCACCTAAATAGGTTGAATATTCAAGGATGCTGCCTGCCGAATCAATGCAAACCATGATGATATCGTGATCGCCATGGTATGTGGTATCGAAAGCTTCAGCCGTTACGGGAAAATCGGGAGATTTTGTGTGCCCCGTCACATATATCCTTCCAATATTGTCAGCAGCAATCCCCCTTCCGTAGTCGTCTTGCTGTCCCCCAATGAAGGTGCTGTATTCCAGGTCACTCCCAGAAGGGTTGATTTTTGTGACGAAGATATCGCCGCCGCCCGCACTCCCACCATTAAAGATCCTGTCGAATGCCCCTGAGGTGGTGGGAAAATCCCCCGAAGTGGTGATTCCCGTCACATAGGCATTGCCATACTCGTCGATGTCGATGCTGTAACCACGGTCGTTATTATCTCCCCCCAGAAAAGTAGAGTAGCAGAGGGAGTTTCCTGTTGAGTTGAGCTTCGCCACGAAAGCGTCGACGCCTGTGTTATAACTGACATCATATGCTGAGTCGGTGACCGGGAAGTGCCCTCCCCAGGTTTCCCCTGTTACGTAGACATTGCCTGAGTCGTCCATGGCAATACTGTGACCGACGTCATCGTTCCATCCACCCAAGAAGGTTGAATAGATAAGCTCACTACCCGTAGAGTTGAACTTGGTCACAAAAACGTCGTCTTCCAGATAGCTGTTATGAGTTTCATCAAATGCTCCAGCTGTAGTTGGAAAATCATATGATCGAGTAACCCCTGTAACGCAGGGAGTGTTACCACAGGAATTCACAGCGATGTCATAACCTATCTCAGTGTAGTATTTGTTCTCTAGAAAATGGTTCCAGGATGAATCTGCTTCTTCAGCCCTGGCTATTGCGACGCATGTCGATGCCAGAGTCACGATCATCAAAATTCCCAGCGCGCGTTTCATCTTCTCCCTCCTTTCATCGGGAGAACAATGCCATATTGATACTACCCTACCATCCGCCCCTCTACATCCTCCGGCGGCCGGGTCACCAGGCTCACCATCACTGTGGCCACCAGCGAGAACAGAAAGGCCGGCACCAGCTCATACAGGTTGAAGCTGGGCCGAACCCACTCCTTCCAGACTACGGCGGTGACTGATCCACCCGCCGGAAATCCTTCGAGGTGCGGATATAATGTTGAAAATCCTCTCCGAAAGAAAGGGAGAGGAGACAAAGGGTCATGGCCAGGGGGAAAACAATGGTCCGAATCGCTTTCATGTCCCGCTCCTTTGTGCGGGGAGTGATCCCGGGCAAGAGATCGACGGCCTACGAGACATCGCGCTTTCTGCCTGAGAGCAGGACGATGTCCCGCAGCGCCTCGGTATTGCGGGCGCCGAGCCACCTCTTCTCGAAGTCCGGCCCCTGCACCACCTGGGCGACGGCCATCAGGGCGCGAAGGTGGTAATTGCGCTCATCGATGGAGCCGACCAGGATGAACATGGTGTGCACCGGTTTTGGGGCCTGGGGAAAGAGGATTCCCCCTTGGCAGCGGACCAGGACGATCTGGAACTGGTGCTCACCGGGGACGATGATGTGCGGGATGGCCAGGCCCGGGCGGATGACGGTGCTGGATTGCCTCTCTCTCTCCATGAACAGCGCAAACAGTTTGTCGGCGTCTACCTTAAGTTGAGCGGAGAGATCTTGGGAGATTTTTTTGAAAACCTGCTCCGCTTTCAGAGAGGATTCAAAATCCAGGATCTTCGCCTCCCTGATCAGCCGGTCGAAACGGTCCTCCACGATCTCGTCGCGCTCCATGAGGATCTCGCGCAGCTCATCCCGGAGGGTGTCGCCGGCCATCTCCCTGGCGGTGACCCGCTCCACCACGTGCATCAGAGCCGACCTGCGGCTGACCCGGCGTCGGACATAGGCCCAATACCAGGCATATCCCAGAAGGATGAAGCCGCCGGTGATGATCAGAGGGGTGGAGCCCATCTGGAAGATCAAAAAACCATAGACGATGACACCCAACATCTGCAGCCACGGGCACAGGGGCGCCCGGAAGCTGGGCCGATAATTGGGGATCTTGCTGGCTCGCATGATGATGTGGGAGATGTTAACGAACATGAACACCAAGATCTTCAGGGTTGACGCGGTCTTGATCAGATCTTCCAGACTGAGAAAGAGGATGGTGCAGATCATGAAGGCGCTGGTGATCAGGATGGAGATTTGAGGGGTATGAAATCGCGGGCTGACCCGCTGAAACACGTTGGGCAAAAGCTGGTCCCGGCTCATGGCCATGGGAAAGCGGGAGGCGGACAGGATACCGGCATTGGCCGTGGTGATGAAGGCGATCAGGGCGGCCACGGCCATGATGGTTCCGCCCAGCGGGCCCATCAGGGAGCCGGCCCCCAGGGAGATGGGGATGCGAGAACCGCTCAAAGTCTGGGGATTCACCAATCCCACCGTGAGGGACACGATCAGGAGGTAAAGAAGGGAGACTACCAAGAAGGCCAGGAACATCCCCAGGGGGATGCTCCGCCGGGGATCTTTGGCCTCCTCGGCGATGCTGGCCACCTTGGTCACCCCGCCGAAGGAGATAAAGACAAGACCCGCCGTGGCGAAGACGGAGCCGAGACCGAAGGGCATGAAGGGGGTGAATCGATGAACGTCGATGGACCCGATGCCGCGGATCAAATAGAGCACCAGCAGCCCGATGAGCCCCAGGACCAGCCAGACCTGGAATCTGCCGGTGCTCTTGACGCTGACCAGATTAAGTACCGTGAAGAACAGGCAACACCCAACGGCCACCAGCTTGATCTGCATTTCGGTGATCTCTGGATAGAGCAAAACGGCGAAGATGCCCATGCCCATGAGGGCGAAGGCGCTCTTGAGGCTGAGGGAAAACCAGTTGGCCAGGCCGCCGAAGACCCCGGTGGCCGGTCCCAGGCTCCTCTCGATGAAGAAGTAGGTCCCCCCGGCCTTGGGCATGGCCGTGCACAGCTCGGCCTTGGAGAGGATGCTGGGGATGACCATCACGGAGGCCACTATATAGGCGAGGATAACGGCAGGGCCGGCCTTGGCGAAGGCCAGCCCGGGCAGAACGAACAGCCCCGAGCTGATCATTGCCCCGGAGGCCACGCAGAAGACATCCAGGGCGCCCAGCTCTTTTTTCAGCTTCAACGATTTGCTCCTCTCAGTACAGAAATGGGATCAGAAGTTTGCTCCTGGCCCGATACTGGCGATAATCCTCGCTGAATTTCTCCGCGTTATAGCGATCCTCAAACCGGGCCGCTAAGACCAGGCAGGCCGATGAGGAAATCCACAGGGCCAGGGTGATGGGCGCCGTTCGCAACAACACCATGCCCGCGATCGCCAGAAGGGCCGCCAGGTACAGGGGGTGGCGCACCCACCGGTATATCCCCGTCTCGATCAGTTGGCTGGTGTGCTCCCACCCGGAGGTCGGCTTTCCCCTCAGCCGCAAGGTGAGTATGGAGATGAGTGCCAGAGCAGCTCCCACAAAGAGCAGCACGCTGCCCGCAGTCTGCAGCCAGTCGGGCGTCCCGAAGGCCGTGTTGCCTTGCGGCAGCAAATGGGTAAAGGTCTCGAACCACAGGGCTACTCCCAGCAAAGCCCCCAGCGACATGGCTATCTCGTGGGGCACCCGCTGGCGCACAGACCAGATGAACCATTTTAAGATGATGATCTCGGCGATGGCCCAGAGAGCGTATTTCATCTCGCCGTCCTCCACTGTTGCGGGTTCACACCTGTTTTTGTAAATGGGTCTTTTGAGATGGTCACCTTTGGGCGCAAAACCGGATTTTGTGAAGAAGGACTCCGCTCTCGTTGAACTGGCAGCGGATCCGGCAGAAATCCTCGCGCCAGGTGGCATCCAATGGGACACCGGGCAGGCCGTTTCAATAATCCCGGTCAATCCTCGGGGAAATCCTGCTTCCTGAGCTCGTCGCTGTAAAGATCGATCCGCCGCGGGTCGTTTCCCTCGGCAACCAGGGAGAGGAACTCCTCCGTGATATGCCGCAGGTTTTTGTCCATTTGTCCACCCAGGGAATGAGCGCCGGCCCGGTGGGACAGCTCCGTCCACATCTCCTGCCAGTCTGCCCTGCTCACCGTCACGGAAACCGGCTCATCCCAGAAGCCCATGATCTGGCTATCCAGCTCCTTGAATTTTTGGCCTATCCTGGTCAACAGAGCAGTGATCTTCGGGGTGGACCGGCGGCGGAGATACTTGTCGCGAAGTTCACTTAAACAGTAAGCTGCAAGGAAAAGGGAGCATTTGTTCTTTCGTAAGTTCAACAGACCGTCCACGGTGAGTTTGTAGTCGATCTGCAGGACCTTAGCTCCCCAGAGCTCTTCCAGAATATGGGCCGGATAACTGGCTTGGCGGCCCTTTTTGATGGGTTTTTCGATGAGCCCCACCGTTCCGTACCACTGAAGGGTGCGCAGGGTCATTTTTTGTCCACTGCGTTTTTGGAAAGC
>DAOVRJ010000074.1 GCA_030628225.1 Candidatus Zixiibacteriota bacterium
AGGTCTTCCACAAAACTCGCGGAATGACCCCGAACATGGCCCCGCCGTCTATCCAGAAAGTGTTCTCGTGCAAGCTGTATAGATCAAATTCACCCAGCCGCATATCATCCTCTCATCTATTATGTCTGGTCTCAGAATATGTCCTGGAAAAAACTTATCCTCAGGTCTCCTGGGCCTCCCCCATCCCTTCCCCGATGCTCTGACGGATGAATTCCACGATCTCACTTGTAGCGGTCCCCGGCCCAAACATCCTGCTCACACCCATGGCCAACAGCTTTTCCCGATCCTCTTGGGGAATGATCCCACCACCACAGACCAGGATCTGCCCTTCAGCTCCCTGGTCCTTCAGCAAGCTCATCACCCTGGAAAAAATTGTGTTGTGGGCTCCGGACAGGATGCTAATCCCGATGACGTCCACATCTTCCTGGATGGCCGACTCCACGATCATCTCCGGGGTCTGGCGCAGACCGACGTAGATCACCTCCATGCCGGCATCGCGCAGGGCACCGGCCACGATCTTGGCTCCGCGATCGTGCCCATCCAATCCGGGTTTGGCGATGAGAACCCTGATCTTTCTCTCCATAGCCCCTCCCGTTATCAGAAAACAGGTGGTTCCCGATACTCTCCGTATATCTCCCTGAGAACATCGCAGATCTCTCCCAGGGTGGCATAAGCTCTGACGGCCTCAAGGATTGGAGGAATAAGATTTTTATCCTTTCCGGTCGCTTCCCGAAGAGCTTTACAGGCCTTACTGACAGCCCGGCTGTCTCGCCTGGCCCGCAAGCTGCGCACTTTTTTCTTCTGATCCTCCTCCATCTGCTGGTCGATGCGCAGCAGCTCGATCTCCACCTCCTCATCCTCCCGTTCGTAGCGGTTGACCCCCACCACCACCCGTTTCTCTTGCTCCACGGCCTTTTGATAGGCGCTGGCGGCAGCGGCGATCTCCCTCTGGAAGAAAGCCTTTTCGATCCCGGCAATCACTCCCCCCAGAGCCTCGATCTTCCGGAAATACTCCTCGGCCCCCGCTTCCATCTCATTGGTCAGGCTCTCCACGAAGTAAGATCCGCCCAGAGGATCTATGGCGTTGACCACCCCCGTCTCATGGGCGATGATCTGCTGAGTCCGCAGGGCAATCTGAACCGCCTTCTCGGAGGGCAGGGCCAGGCTCTCATCCATGGAATTTGTGTGCAGCGATTGGGTGCCGCCGAGAACGGCCGATAGGGCCTGAAAGGCCGTGCGCACGATGTTGTTCTCGGGCTGCTGGGCGGTGAGGCTACACCCGGCCGTCTGGGTGTGGAAACGCATCAGCCAGGAGAGGGGGTTTTTGGCGCCATATTTCCCCCTCATGGTCCGGGCCCATATCCTTCTGGCCGCTCGATACTTGGCGATTTCCTCGAAGAAATCCATGTGGGCATTGAAGAAGAAGGAGAGCCGGGGAGCAAAGACGTCCACGTCCAAACCGGCATCGATACCGGCCTGGACATAGGCAAAACCATCGGCCAGGGTGAAGGCCAATTCCTGCACGGCTGTGGACCCGGCCTCACGAATGTGGTAACCGCTTATGGAAATGGTATTCCACTTGGGAACGTGCTGAGCGCAAAACCCCATGATATCGGTAATGAGTTTCATGTGCGGAGTGGGGGGGAAGATCCATTCCTTCTGAGCGATATATTCCTTGAGGATGTCGTTCTGCAGAGTACCCCTGAGCTTCTCGGAGGGAACACCCTGTTTCTCCCCCACGGCGATGTAAAGAGCCAGCAGAATCGCCGCCGGCGCATTGATGGTCATGGAGGTGGAGACCTTGTCCAGGGGGATGCCATCGAAGAGAATCTCCATGTCCTCCAGAGAGTCAATGGCCACGCCGCAGCGGCCCACTTCCCCTTGAGAAAAGACGTGATCGGAATCGTACCCCATCAGAGTGGGCATGTCAAAGGCGGTGGACAGACCGGTCTGACCCCGGTCCAAAAGATACTTGAACCGCCGGTTGGTATCAGCGGCGCTCCCAAAACCGGCGAACTGCCTCATGGTCCACAGCCGCCCCCGGTACATGTTATGCCTGATTCCCCGGGTGTAGGGAAACTCACCGGGAAAACCCAGATGTCGCTGGTAATCGAATCCCGGCAAACTGCCCGGAGTGTGAAGAATATCTACGGGAATGCCGGAGATGGTGACGAAAGAATCTTCATCTCCCGACGCTTTTGCCTGGGCCTTCTCTCGCCATTGCTGTTCACCGGCAATCTCTTTTTCAGCGGGTGAATCTGCCATCAGATCTCAGCTCCTTTTACACGTTCCAGGAGTTGGTCAACCGCCAGGTAAGGATTTAGCTTTCCCTCTAAAATATCGGCGATGACCTCATCCAGACTTCCCTCCCCAGCCAAACGCCTCTCCATCTTCTCCCGCACAGTCTCGGAGAAAAGCTGCCTTACCTCCGCGCGCAACAGCTCCTCTTTTCGCTTCTTTAAATATCCAGTCCGGACCAGATAATCCCTTTGTCGATCGATATGCTCCAGGAGAAGATCCACACCATGACCATGCCGGGCCTCGGTCTTCAGCACTGGATAGTCCCAATCGTTATTTCTCCTGCCCAGGTCTAAAACGGCTTGCAGCTCAACGGCCATTCGATCGGCCCCATCCCGGTCGGCCTTGTTGATCACGAAGATATCGGCGATCTCCATCAGACCCGCCTTCATGGCCTGAATGCTATCCCCTGATTCGGGAACCAGGACCACTACAGTTGTGTCCACCACCTCGGCGATATCCAGGGCCACCTGTCCAACCCCAACGCTCTCGATGAGGATGAAGTCCTTTCCGAAGGCGTCCAGGACCACGGAAACCTCTCTGGTAGCCCTGGCCAATCCTCCCAAACTGCCCCGACTGGCCATGCTGCGGATAAAAACGTCCTTGTGCAGCCCCAGATCTTGCATGCGTATACGATCGCCCAACAGAGCACCGCCGGTGAAGGGGCTGGTCGGATCCACGGCGATGATGCCCACGGTCTGCTGGCGACCGACCAGAAGTTTGGCCAGCTCGTCCACTATGGTGCTCTTGCCCGCCCCGGTAGATCCGGTGATCCCGATCTTCTTGGCCTTTCCCGTACGATGATACAGGGAACTCAGTAGTTGGCGATATCCGGGAGCCTCATTTTCCACCAGCGAGATCACCCTGGCCAGCGCCAGTGTCTTCCCCTTTATGAATTGCTCCAGCAACTCCTGCTCAGACCACGGTCGCCGGAACCTCATGGCCTCAGTGTTCGATGCCATCCCGTGATCCCCTCCCCTGCCGGAAGTAATGCTTAACCTCCCTCATCTCGGTGACCAAATCGGCTGCCTCGAGGATCTCCTGGGGAGCATAGCGGCCGGTGAGGACAAGCTCCGTCTCAGCGGGCCTGTTCTCTATAAGTGCCAGCACATCCTGCAGATCAATCAGTTTAAAATGCAGCGCCACATTGATCTCGTCCAAGATCACCATGTCGTATTCGCCGCCGGATAGGATCCGGCCAGCGTGAGCCAGTCCCTCTCGAGCCAGGCGGAGGTCAATTTCCGCGGGGTTCTTTCGATCCACGAAATCGGGGCGACCGAACTGGCGAACGACGAAATTGGGCAGGTTTTCGATGGCCTTCAGCTCACCATATCCGGGGTCACCCTTCATGAACTGGACCATGTAAATTTTAAACCCGTGGCCGATGGCCCGCAAGGCCAGGCCCAGAGCAGCGGTGGTCTTTCCCTTGCCATCGCCGGTGTATACCTGAACCATGCCGGAATTGACTTTCTCTGGAGACACCATCGATCCCTCTGGACGCCGGTGCAGGCGACGCCAGTTAAAAAACAGATCCCCTCAAATGCGACGTGAGCTATACAGGGAAGAAGTTCCCACAGCATTCACCCGCAGGTCTTTGGCCCGCAACTGCAGGGAAGTTCTCCCCTGCCACCTGTTCTCCTCCAGGACAAAGGCCACGCTCAGGTTGGGCTTACCCATCTCCAAATCGCCGAGACGCTCGCCCATGCCGAAGGCGATGACATCCAGAACCTTCCCGTTTTGACGAACCCTGAATTTGAGGTGATTCTTGCCCACTACGCGCGGATACCCCACCACCTCCAGGTTTGAGGCCATAATGACCGGCCGCATGTTTTGCGGTCCGAAGGGAGCCAGGGTGTTCAAGGAATCCAGCAGGTCTTCACCCACCTGATCCAGTGTTGTGGACACGTCGATCTTCAGCGAGGGAACAAGCTGCTCGGGACTCAGCTTCTCGGCGGCCAGCCCTTTCAGTTTTTCCCGAAAAACCGCCACGTTCTTGGCCTCGATGGTCAACCCCGCGGCATACTTGTGACCACCAAAACGGGTGAGATGCTCCTGACATGCCTCCAGGGCTTCGTAGAGATTAAACCCGGCAATGCTCCGCCCTGAACCTTTGCCCTGCTCGCCATCCAGGGCGATGAGCACGGCCGGTCGATAGCACTGCTCCACGACCCGGGAGGCCACGATGCCGATGACGCCGGGATGCCATTTTTCCGAGGCCAAGACAATGGCCCTGTCGGATTCCAGATCTACAGTCTTCTGGATGAGGTCCTTGGCTTCTTCTAACATGCTTCCGTCAATGTCCTTGCGGCGGCGGTTCTCGTCGTTCAAAAAACGGGCATTCTGACGAGCTTCTTCTGCCTGCGTGGTGGTCAGCAGGGAGATGGCCCGTTGGGCATTGCCCAGCCGGCCGACAGCGTTGATTCGGGGAGCCAGCATGAAAACCACGTGTCCTGTCTGAATCTCCTCGCCCAACAGGCCGATGGTCTCCACCAGACACCTCAGGCCGATCTTGCCTGTTTTGGCCACCTGTTCCAGCCCGAATTTTGTGAGAATTCTATTTTCACCCACCATAGGAACGATGTCCGCGGCCGTGCCCATGGCCACCAAATCCAGGTGCTCCTCCAGCTCCGAATCGTCAAACCCAAGCTTGCTGTAAAGACCCTGAGCCAGCTTGAAGGCCACCCCTACACCGGCCAGATACTTGTCCGGGTATTGATCGTCCGGCCGTTTAGGGTTCAAGATGGCCTGGGCGGAGGGCAACCGGTCCTGAACCTCGTGGTGATCGGTGATGATCACATCAATGCCCTGTGACCTGGCCAGGTTTACCTCATCGATAGCCGTGATGCCGCAATCCACGGAAATAATCAGGGTGACGCCTCGCTCCCTGGCCTCCTGGATACCGACGGCAGAGAGGCCATATCCCTCGCTCATCCGATTGGGCACGTAGTACGAGACGTCCGCTCCCAGGCGAGCCAAGATGAGATAGAGCACAGATGTGGCCGTGATTCCATCCACGTCGTAGTCTCCGAAGATCATGATAGGTTCCTTGTTCCTCAGAGCCTTGATAATGCGGTCCACGGCCAGCCCCATATCCTTGAAGGCGAAGGGATCATGCAAATCCTCCAGTCGCGGATGGAGAAATTCGTGCCCCTGCTCCGCCGTCTCAATCCCACGATTGAGCAAAAGACCGGCGATGATCGGGGAGATGTTCAGTTCTTTGCAGAACATTCGGAGCCGCTGGGGATCGGGCTCATCAGCGAGCTGCCAGCGCATGTTCATGAACTCAAAACCCCCTTTCGCAGTGAATAATTCGCGGTGAATAAATAAACTCCGCCAAAGCAGATCTGTAAGCCGAGTTCTGTAGAGAGACAGCTCAAAGCCATCTCTCCGATGATCATCTGTCTGGGATGCGAGTTACCCCGCACCTCAAGCGACCTACCCGGAAGTTATAACGAGGCGGGTCACCTCTCCTTCCCTATTTGGTCTTGCTCCGGGTGGGGTTTGCCGTGCCGACCCAGTCACCTGGATCGCGGTGAGCTCTTACCTCGCCTTTTCACCCTTACCCCGACCGAGGTCGGGGCGGTATGTTTTCTGTGGCACTTTCCGTCAGGTCACCCTGCCTGGACGTTATCCAGCACCCTGCCCTGTGGAGCTCGGACTTTCCTCAGGTCGCATAGCGACCCGCGATCATCCGATCTGCTTTGGCGGAACTTTTTCTCAGGTTTATGCTGTTGAACGAGCGTTCCCACGTTCAACTACGGTATATCGATTGTATCGTTGGAGACCCGGCCCCGCAAATTACACCCCTCCACCTCCCCGGACTCTGATAAATTTCGCCCTCCGACGCAAATCCTCGACGCTCCTGGCCCCACAGCAGGACATGATCATGCGCAAATCATCCCCTAAATTATCCAGACCCTCCGCCAAAATCTGTGCCTGCCAAACTTTGCCGGCGGGCTGAAAAGAGACCATGGCAACATGAGCCCCGGCACCAATAGCCCTGGTGATCAGGCTGGAGGCCACCATTAGCTCCGCTGTGCCCACATCGGCCACCAGGGTGCCGCCGTGCTCCTCGACCAGGCGGGCGCAATTCCGGATGGCGGTGAACAGGGGCACTTTTAGCCCCAGGATAAAGGGCGCACCTATCTTGATCCCATCGGCCCCCGATTCCAGGATCTGTCGAGCTCCGCATGGATCGGTCACATCTCCGGCTATTAACGATAAATCAGGGAATTTCCCCTTGACCTGAGCAATGCCCTTGATAAGCTCCGGACCGTGGCCCAAAGAGGCCTCCAGCACCACCAGGTCAACTCCCGCCTCTACCAGGGCTGCGCATCGATCCAGAAGATCCTCGGCGGGATGAACCAAACCGCCAACCCGAAACTTCCCCTGCTCGTCCCGGCTGGAGAACATCGAGCCCGATTCGCCTTTATCAGGGCCAACTTCCTTCTTTTTCGCGGCCTTGACCTTTTTCACCGCCGCCACCTGGTCCCGGGGAAGCCTGCTGGGCCTCAGTATGGCCATACCACCCCTCAACGCCACCGCGGTGGCGAAAGATGCCGGCTCCGCGGAGGTAACGGGCGCGCTGAGCAGGGGAAATCCCAGTTGGATGCTCCCGGCTACCACGATTCCTGTTTTCACCTGCTCCGGCAGCACATCGGACCACTCCGGCAAGAGAGATACCTCATCGAGGGAAAAGGCACCGCTCAGCAACTCGCCCGGCATCGCAGTTGAGGATTCCTCCTCTTGAGATAAGGATCTACGGAAAGCGGCCTGACGAGCCAACTGATCCGCCCGTTGATTTTTCTCGCGGGGCACATGGCTAACCTCCAAAACCTCAAACTCTTGCTGGAGCTTCTTGGCCTTCTCAAAGTGAGGTTTCAGTCCGGCATTCTTCACTTTATACTGGCCATTGAACTGTCTGACCAACAGCTCGCTGTCGGAGAAAATGGTCAGCCGACGCACACCGAGATCCCTGGCTTTCTCCAGAGCCAAGATCAGGGCCCGATACTCGGCCACATTGTTGGTCATCTCTCCCAGGTAGATGCTCAGGGTCTTCACCTCTCTTTGGGCAGAATCTAAAAAAACCACTCCGGCCCCGGCGTGGCCTGGATTCCCCAAGGAGGACCCATCGATGAAGGCGGTTAGCTCTCCAAATTCTCGTCCCAATACAGTATTCTCCCACAGTTCTCACAGGTCAAAATGCTGTCGGTTCTGCGCACCTCCTGAATCTTTTGGGGTGGCAGGGTCTTGAAACAACCCCCGCAAGCCCTCTTGCGGATGGGCACGATGGCCAGGCCGTTCTTCCCCTTCCTGATGCGCTCATAGGCGGCCAGTAACCTCCCCTCCAGCCGCACCGTCACGTTCTTGCGATGATCTTGCTGTATGGCCAGCCTATCCTCGATGGAAGACAGATCAATCTCCAGCTGCTCCCATTTGGGGACGTTCTGCACCTTCAGCGTTTCCAACTCTTGGCGACGTTCCTCCAGCGTTTCAGTTAGCTCCTCCGAGGTGGTCATGATATTCAGGATACTTTCCTCGTACTCCGAAATGCTGGCTTTCTGAACATCGATCTCCGTCTGGATGGCATCATATTCGCGATTAGTTTTAATTCTGTTCAGCTGCTGCTGGTATTTTTTCAACCGGTCCTGAGCCGTCTCCAATCCCAGCTCCTGCTCCCTTTTTTCCTTCTCCAGCTGGGCCAATTTGGCCTGGCCATCGGCGATGTTGTCATCCAGGTCCTGAACCTGTTTTTTCAATGTCTCAATTTCCGCTGGCAGGTCAATCTTGGAGTGGTTCAGCTGATCGACCTTCTGATCGATCTCCTGAATCTTTATTAGCATCTTCAGCGTCTCACGCATAGGCAATATCCTCAGATAAAAAGGGCCTCAACAAAACCTGCATCGACCTTAACCTTTGAGCGCCCGGGTTAGAAAGGGCCTTAAAGCAAAAGAAGGGGTGCACCAAACAGAGGTGCACCCCTTTAAGCCTTGCCGCGACAAGCAAATAATATTAGCCACAAGAAATTCGATGATGTTCACCCTCGCTCTCAAGAAACTCCTTCCCTCGGTCCGAAATTGCCCTCCAATTTCCTCCCGAAACCCTGCGGCTATCACCTCAAGGGGCACACGGCCACGCCGGTTCACCGAAACGATCCTCTGGTGATCTAGCGCCGGTGTTAGTTTCAGCCAACCTGTTGCAGCTATTTGAGTAAAACCATTCTCTTGGTCTGGACAAACTCCCTTGCCTTTATCTGGTAGAAGAAAATTCCGCTAGCCACCTCTTCACCTCGATTATTCTCACCGCCCCAAAAAACTTTGTAGTAACCGGCTTGCCGCTCTTCATCCACCAGATCTTTTACCAACTGCCCTTGGACATTATAAATTTTGAGAGTCACATAACTATCCTCTGGCAAAGCGTACTCGATCTCCGTTTTTAAGTTAAAAGGATTTGGATAGTTTTGAGAAAGGGAGAAAGAAATGGGGATCTGATAGTCGCCAATGACTTTAGGCACATTGGCATATGTTTTATCTGTGGTATAATATCCAGTCGATACCAAAATGAAGTCCCTCTCATAACCTTTGGGTGGTGGCTCCAAGGAAGAAAAGGCAAGATCAATTTGCTCATCAGGAAACAATTCTACATATTCTCTGTCGACAGACAGCAGATATTTTGCTGCCGGACCTATCTGGGAATGGACTGCCGACTTTAAAGGACATTCTTGTACCGTAAGATCAGACGGATAGGGCTGGGCCAGGCCAACATAATCCAATTTATGGTCTGCCTTCCAGTATAGCCTGAGCTTAAGTCCCTCGCTGACAGGCGCCATAGTGGAGGAAAGCTCTATCAGTTGCGTTGACCAATTTTCCCTGGGGTGGAGCAAAGCAATATCTTCCCACCCCTTTTTACTCTGAGCTTGTAAAACTATAGTGGTTATATTCTTGTCAGCTAACTCCAGTTCCAGATATGGGTCCGATTTTCCCATTTCCCCAAAGTCAACAATCAGCCAGTCACCCTCGTGACCCTGGAAGTACTGGCCATCAACCCAATTTGTCAGCCCCTGGCAATCCCTGCCGCTGTTATCTACACAGGATATGGGAAGAGCCATCCTCGTGTAGGGAATTATCTCACCCTCAGAATTCACACCGATGAGCACATCCCCTGGATGATCTACTGCCAACAGTTTCACCTGATCCAAATATGAGCACTCTTGCTCGAATTCCCTTATCTGAATTAGGTATTGCCCGTCCTTTTGAACCAGTGTTTGCTCAAGCTTATAATAGTCGGTCACGTCTGGCTCAGCACCCGCACACAACTCAGACTCACCTAAAATAGTATTATCCTCCACAAATTTCTCCCCATCCCAGATGTAAACATAAGGGCAACCACTGCTGGGACAACCACCACAATCGCTATTAAGATCGTTGGAATAACCAGACTCACCATAGCTGTTATAAGCTTTGACCCTATAATGATAATAGCAGGGAGGATCACCCTGATCCTTGGATGAGTTGGGTTTACACCATTTGGTCTTGTTAGCTCCCACGGTGCCGACGATCTCCCAGTACTGATGACAATAAGAAGAATCAATGGCGGGGTCGCCCTCGTAGATGCGAAACCCTGACTCATTAAAAGAGTTGTCCGTCCAATGCATGTAGTTGTCGTCTTCACAATGAAGATTATTGGGTGCGGCCGGAATGGCCGGGACACCGAAAACGTTATAGGCAAAGGTGACCTGAGATGGCTGGCAGGGAACCCAACCTACAAATTGACCGCCGACGTTAATTTTCTTATAGACGTATGAGACAAGCTGACAACCTGTAGTTGTAATAGATCCGGGCACCACACCTGTATATGTGTAGTCAAACTGTTCTGGACTGCCTGCCCAG
>DAOVRJ010000250.1 GCA_030628225.1 Candidatus Zixiibacteriota bacterium
AACTTTCCCAGTGGGGAATAGTTCCCGGCAAATCCGAGGAGGAGATCAAGAACGCGGTGATGAACAGCCCGGTGGCCTCGTACATGACGGTGTACAGCGATTTTTACGGCTATTCTTCCGGCGTGTACGAGCACGTGACCGGGGAAGTCGAGGGTGGGCATATCATCGCCATCGTCGGCTGGGACGACGAGCAAAACTGCTGGATTTGCAAGAACAGCTGGGGATTTACCTGGGCGGAAGAGGGCGGCTGGTTTTACATCCGCAAGGGCACCAATGAGGCCGAGATCGAATCGTATGTGGCCTGGATGGTCCCCTTGCCCGCCGAATATCCCAGCCTGAGCTTTGTTGCCTACGATGTGGTGGACAGCCTTGGAGATGGCGACGGAGTGCTCAATCCCGGAGAGACGGCCCGGCTGAGGGTGGGCATCGAAAACCAGCGGATTTGGGCCACGGCCAGCGGGGTAACCGGAATTCTCTCCTCCGCTGATCCCGGAATAGTCATTCACGATCTCCTGGCCGATTATCAAGAGGATATTGAACCCGGCCAGATCGTCTGGAACGAGGCTAATGAGTTCGCATTCACCGTAGGGGAGGATGTCGGCGTGTGCCAGATCTCCCTATCCGTGGATATCTCTGCCACCTGCGCCAAGCTGCCTTTTTATCATACGATCCTTGATTTTGACCTGGCGGTTACTTACGACCAGTATGGATGGCCGCTGGATCTGAGCTCGGTGCGTACCTCACCTCTTCTGGTGGATATGGATGCAGATGGTGACAGGGAAGTCGTGGCCGTAGATAACGTGGGAACGCTTCACATGTTAGACAAATTGGGAGAGGAGAAACCAGGTTTTCCCGTGCATGTTGAGGGGGATGTTTGCGGCTCTGTTGCCGTGGGAGATGTAAATGGCGACGGGCATCTGGACGTCGTCTTCGGCAGCAAGAGCGATACGGTGTACGCCTTCACTAACAGCGGAGCTCGCCTGTTCGCCAGGGGAGTGGGCAGCCCCGTATACTCCACACCGGCCTTAGCCGATCTGGACGGCGATGGCCATCTGGAGACCGTTGTGGGAACAATGAATGGCAGCCTGTATGCCCTTAAGGATGACGGCACAGATTATGGTCCATTTCCCATCTCTCTGGGTAAGGCTGTCCTGGCCGGTCCTGCCGTGGCCCACATTGACGGCGATGGCTTTCTGGACATTGTGGTGGGCAGCCTGAACAGGAACGTGTATGCCATCTCTGCGGATAGCGGTCATGTCCTCTGCGGATTTCCGGTAACTACCGGTGGCATGGTTGTATCTGCGCCTTCGGTGGCCGATATTGACGAGGATGGCTATAATGAGATAGCCATCGGCTGTGATGATGGGAATCTTTACCTTATCAGCCATCTGGGAGAGATCCAATTCACCGTGTCCAGTGGCCAGATGATACGCTGTTCGCCGGCCATCGCGGACGTTGATGGGGATGGCCATCTGGATATCGTTTTCACCTCCAAGAGCGGGCAGGTTTACGCGGTGGACAATGCCGGCAATGTGCTTTCCGGCTGGCCTTTTCAGGCGGGGGGCTTCATCGAGTCATCCCCGGCCATTGTCGATATGAACGGAGATGATATGCTGGAGGTGATTTTCGGGACCGCTGCGGAGCAGCTTCACATGGTCTCCGGGGATGGTTCTGTTCTGGAGGAGTATCCCACACCGCCCACCGGGGCCATTATCTCCTCCGCCGCCGTGGATGATCTGGACGAGGATGGGGACTTCGAGATAATTCTGGGTACACCCTCGGGTCTTTCGGTTTGGGATTATAAGCTGGCTGGAGGCACGCAGATGCCCTGGCCGATGTATCGGGGCAATTGCCGGCGAACCGGGTACTTGGGCGACAATACCAGCACTGGTATTGTCCCTTCCTCTGGGGAGGAGGCGTTGCCCGGAGAGTTCGCCCTGCATCAGAATTATCCCAATCCATTCAACGCCGGGACGCAGGTTCGTTTTTGTCTGCCGGAGGATTGTCGTCTTACACTGGAGGTTTTCAACATTTTGGGGCAGAGGGTGATTACTCTGGCCCGTGGTTTTCACAAGGCTGGTATGCACCAGAAGATGTGGGATGGTAAAGATGAGGGTGGGGCTTTGGTGGCATCGGGCATCTATTTCTGCCGATTGCGGGCCGGGCAGTTCAGCGGAACGAAGCGGTTGGTTTTGTTGCGCTGACGGCGTTTTTCCCGATGAGCGAGTTTCCAACCCCTTGGTCCGCCAGGGGGTTCTCTGTTTCCCGGAGGGGCGTTTTCCGACTAATAACGTGATGTGCAATCAGTTGCGTTGACAATGTTCTTTAGCTTGCCATGCCCCCTTTGCCGGGGTGGAAAGGAGGAGATATGCGCTCGATTCGCCTGATCTTCACGTTGCTCCCCGGGGTCATTCTCGGAGGATGGGCCACGGCTTATGCCGGCAGTCACAGTAGCTGTCTGGTCTTTGGGACCATGGGAGATTCTGTTAGGCAGTGGGAAATTCTGGGCAATCCATTGTGGCGATATATGTTTTTTTTGGGCGTGATCATCCTGGCCATGATCCTCAACAAGGTTCTCGACCATCTCCTGGATAAACAGATCCGTCGATGGGCCGCCCGAAAGGCCGGTGAGGTTTACTCCGTACTGGTGGACGTAGTCCGCAAGCCCCTGAAGCTGGTGGTCATCATCATAGCCATCTGGCTGGCGCTATCGCCCTTCGAGATCGCCCCTGCCTATCAGAAGCTGGTGGACAACCTGATGCTGGTTTTAACGGCTATCCTGGGCACCATCGTGCTGTTGAAGCTGGTGGATCTGCTGGTCGCCCTGATCAAGCCCCGGGTTCAGGCCACAGAGTCCAAGCTGGACGACCAGCTTCTGCCCATTCTGAGCAAGAGCCTGAAGGTTTTTATCCTGGTGGTAGCCGCCCTGGCGATCATGCAGAACATGGGCTATAACGTGGCCAGCATTCTGGCCGGGTTGGGCATCGGAGGCCTGGCCGTGGCCCTGGCCGCCAAGGACACGTTAAGCAATATCTTCGGTTCAGTGGCCATCTTCATCGACCGGCCCTTCGTGGTTGGCGAACGGGTCGTCTTCGGGGAATTCGACGGTACGGTGGAGGCTATCGGGATGCGCAGCACGAAGATCCGCACCCTGGACGGAACCCTGGTCAGCGTCCCCAACAGTTTGGTGGCCAATAGCGCCGTCAACAACGTCGCCCGCCGGCCAACCATCAAGAACCTGTACACCATCGGGGTCACCTACGACACCTGCTATGATAAATTGGAGAAGGCCCTGGAGATCCTCCGGGAGATTTTTAAAAACCACCCCAGCACGGATAACTACTGGGTTTACTTTAAAGAATTCGGTGCTCACTCCCTGAATATCCTGGTGGTTCACTGGTGCAAACACACAAATTACCAGGAGTTCCTGCAAGCCACCGAGGAGATCAATCTGCAGATCAAGAGCCAATTTGAACAGAGGGCTATC
>DAOVRJ010000162.1 GCA_030628225.1 Candidatus Zixiibacteriota bacterium
AGGAACTGCTCTCTCTGGACAGGAAAAACCTGTGGGGACACCGAAAGCTGCTTGGCCAGTACGAAAGACGAGGGGATTGGAACCAGGCCCTCTCCACTCAGGAGGAGATTTTCAAGATTGCCGGTTCTAAAGACGACTCTCTTTTGGCGTTTTACGAAGTGCAGATCGCCAACCAGCTGATGGCTAAAGATGATTTTCACAGAGCACGATTGAAGTACAAGGATGCCCTTCGACGAGACCGTTACTGTGTCGCCGCCTATCTGGGCTTGGGAGATGCCTACCAAAAGGAGAATCGTCTGGATGATGCCATTGAAAACTGGAAGGAGCTGCTGATAACGATTCCTCAAAAGGCTTATTTGGTTTTCAGATGCTTAGAAAAGGCTCTTTACGAAAAGGGGCAATTCGGCGAGGTGGCTAAGCTTTACCGCGATCTCTTGGAACGCGACCACGGTAATATTCGCGCTCTCTTAGCTCTAGCCAATATTTACGATAAAAAGGGCGATATCAACGAAGCTATCCAATCCTGCGAAAAGGTCTTAGAGATTGACCCGGGTTCTGTTGCCGCGCGTCAGTTTCTAGTCAAATTATATCAACAGAGAGGGGACCAGGCAAAGGTGATAGAAAATTTGGAGATTCTGGTCGGCGCCACCATGTCCACCAAGAATCGTTTTGAATGCAATGTCTGCGGGCATGTGTCCCCGGAACCTCTATGGTACTGCCCGCAGTGTGGTCAGTGGAGAACATATGATCTGTAATCGACAAAGATCGAAAAGGCCACAGAAATTGCGCAGAGGGAGGATCATCCTGTTGATGATCCTCCTGCTAGCTTTATCAGCAACCGTTCTGATGGGCCAAATCCCTCTGGATGAGGCCATTAAACTGTATCAAGACGGGCAATTTCAGGAAGCCCGGGAGAAGTTCCTAATGCTGCTAAAGGAGAATCCCGGGGGAGCAGAGGTTCTGTATTACCTGGGGGAAATTGAGCCAGACGCTGATAAATCCCTTGAGTACAGACGGCAGTTCCTTTCCCTTCATCCCCTTCATCCCCTGGCCGATAAAGTTCTCTATGGAGTAGCGCAGTATGACTTTGCCATGGGATATTACCTGACAGCAGCAAAAGATTATCAAAGGATTTTACGGAATTATCCAAATTCGGATCTGGCTGCTGAAGCTATTTACTGGCTGGCCAGCTCCAAGCTGGCCATAGGGGCAACAGACTCGGCCAGCTTTTATTTCCACCGGATTCTGGAAGAATACCGGCAATCCAGCTTGGTTTCTTGGGCCGAGATAGGACTGGTGGATGTTCATTTTATAGGTGAAGAGTTTACCCTGGCTTTATCACAGTGCCTGGCTTTTTTGGAAGGTCACCCTAATAGTGAGCTTTTGCCCGTTGCCCTTTTCAGACTGGCAGAAATTCACCAGGCCTTGGAAGATATTGAAATGGCCAATGGTGTTTTTCAGCGTCTGGCGGGCGAGTATCCTGATACATATCAGGGAAAACAAGCACGGCGCAGGCTAACAGAGTGGGTAAAACCGGAAGAGGAAAAGGAGGCGACACAGACCGAGGAGGGCAAGTTCTGTGTGCAGGTGGGAGCTTTCAGCAAAAGGGCTAATGCACAAAACCTTCAGACAAAACTGCGTTCATGGGGATATAAGGTGGAGGTTGTCAAGAGGTCTGGTCGCCACCGTAGCTTTTATCTGGTGTGGGTGGGAAACTACCAGAGCAGAGAGGAAGCAAACAGAGAAGCTAAAAATCTGGAAAAGGAGAGGAGTTTGCCCTACCAGATCATCAAAAGATAAATAGTTGAAAGTTAACTCATTTTTGTTAAAGCCCTTTAGATCTCGAATAAGGGCTTTTTTTGTTGTCTGCCTTTGGTGCCGATGAAAGCTTATAGGTAGAATTATCTTTAAAGAGACCATTAAACATCAATTTATTTCTTGACTTAAAGAGAAGATTGTAATATTTTTGTGAAGCCTTACAAAAAGTATACTGGAAGGAAGAGGATTGAGCATATGGCTGAATTAACACCTATGATGGCCCAGTATAACAGGCTGAAACGCAAGTACAATAACTGCATTTTGTTTTTCCGAATGGGCGATTTTTACGAGATGTTCAACGAAGACGCACAGGTGGCCTCTCGTATTCTTGGTATAACACTTACTTCCCGTTCACATGGCAAATCCAGCAAAGTACCTTTGGCCGGAGTTCCCTGGCATGCCGCAGATACGTATGTAGCCAAGCTGATTAAAAGCGGTTATAAAGTGGCCATCTGCGAGCAGGTGGAGGACTCCTCTAAAGCCAAGGGCATCGTCAAAAGGGAAGTAGTGCAGGTAGTTACTCCAGGAACCGTCGTTTCTGAGAGTTTGCTCTCTCATGATCGAAACAACTATCTGCTAGCCATACATACGGAAAACGAAACCGTGGGTTTAGCCATTGTCGATTTATCCACTGGAGAGTTCGAGCTGGAGGAGCTGAATGGCCAGGTGCTGGCGGATGAGCTGCAGCGCATGCTTCCCGCAGAAATACTGATCCCCTATGGTAGAGAGAAAGATCTGGAATCAGAGATTAATCGGTTGCTGCCAACAGCTACTGTTACCACCATGGATGATTGGCGGTTTTCATACGACAACGCTTACGAAACCCTTATAGCCCATTTCCAGACTGCTTCGCTGAAGGGGTTTGGATGCGAGAACCTAAAGGTGGCCGTCGGGGCGGCTGGAGCCGCCTTGAACTATCTGAAAGAGAACCAAAGAGCAAGCTTGTCGCACATAAATGGTCTATCAACCGTGAATCCCTCGGATTATATGTTCTTAGATGCCACAACTCTAAGAAACTTAGAGGTTCTCTATCCTATGAGGGAGGAAGATAAAGAAGCGACGCTTATTTCCGTGTTAAATCGAGTAGAAACGCCTATGGGTGCCCGACTGTTGAGCAAATGGCTATGCAAGCCTCTCCTGGATTGTTCACGGATAAACGCCCGCCTGGAGAGCGTTGAGGAGCTATTCAAGAATGCTCTCCTGAGATTGGAATTAAAAGAGACATTGAAGCGAATAAAGGATTTGGAAAGGCTTATTGCCCGGGTAGCATGTGGAAGGTCTAATGCGCGCGATATGAATGGAATAAGAAATTATCTTCAGGTAATACCTGATATTAAAAGTGCCTTAGAACCCTGTGTTTCGCCAATGCTGAGAAAGATAAAAGATGAGTTGAAGGAAATGGACTGGGTGGTGAAGAAGATAACAGCAGCTATTATCGACGAGCCTGCTATGGCACTCAATGAAGGCGGAATCATAAAAGAGGGATATAATTCAGAATTGGATAAGTTGCGTAGGATTAGCAGGGATGGTAAAAATTGGATAGCAAGATTACAGGAGCGGGAGAAAGCCAAAACAGGTATCAAATCGCTGAAAGTGGGCTTCAACCGGATTTATGGTTACTATATTGAGATCACCAAGGCCAACCTCTCGCTGGTGCCAGAAAATTACCAGCGAAAACAGACTATGACTAATGCCGAAAGGTTCATTACTCCAGAACTGAAGGAGCAGGAGGCAAAAATTCTGGGTGCTGAAGACCGTATGAATGATCTGGAGTATAAGCTTTTCGTTCAAGTGAGGACTAAAGTCGCTGAGGCTGCCGGCAAAATCAGACAAAACGCTCGTTTGATTGCTCAGTTGGATCTTCTGACCTGTCTTGCCACCGTCGCTGTGGAGAACAATTATTGCCGTCCAATCGTAGATGACGGGGATAGGCTCTTCATCGTAGATGGCCGTCATCCTGTGGTGGAAAAACTCATGAAGGGTGATGAGTTCATTCCCAATGACACCCTGATGGACAGCAAAAACGATCAGATACTTTTGATCACCGGCCCAAATATGGCTGGAAAATCTACATACTTGCGGCAGGTAGGGCTCATCGTTCTTCTGGCTCAGATAGGCTCATTTGTGCCGGCCAAGGAGACCAGAATAGGGCTGGTGGATCGCATTTTTACACGGGTCGGTGCTACGGACAGTCTGGCCACTGGGGAGAGCACATTTTTGGTTGAGATGAACGAGACGGCTAATATTTTACATAACGCCACAAGCAGAAGTCTTCTTTTATTGGATGAGATCGGTCGCGGAACCAGCACATTTGATGGGCTGTCCATAGCCTGGGCCGTAGCTGAGCATATCCACAACACACCCCGAATATCAGCTAAGACATTATTTGCCACGCATTATCACGAGCTTACGGAGTTGGCCCTTATTTTGGATCGCGTGAAGAACTACAACGTGGCCGTGCGGGAGTGGCAGGACCATATCGTTTTTTTAAGGAAGATCGTGGAGGGTGGCTGCGATCACAGCTACGGCATCCAGGTGGCACGACTGGCTGGTTTGCCCAAAGAGGTGATTGAAAGGGCCAAGGAAGTCTTGGCCAACTTGGAAGATGCGGAGCTCACTCCCAATAAGATCCCCAAACTGGCCATAGGACCTCACGCACCTCCCATGGCTTGCTCACCTCAGATGAGCCTGTTCGTTTCCCAGGACCACCCCGCGCTGGAGATGCTCAGGAAAACGGACATCGATCAGCTCACGCCTCTTGAGGCTTTGAACATCTTGAGCCAAATGAAAGAGAAGGAAAAATCTATCTAAGAGACTAAAGTTCTATATGTTTTAAGAAACAGTTCGGTGGAGTTCCCCAATGTCTCAGCAAATCCGCATTCTCTCACAGTCCTTGGTTGATAAAATATCCGCCGGTGAGGTTGTAGAACGACCGGCATCTGTGGTGAAGGAGTTGGTGGAAAACGCCATCGATGCCAAGTGTACCAAGGTTCGTATAGAGATCACAGGTGGGGGAGGAGATCTGATTAGGGTTTCCGATGACGGATGCGGCATGAGCCGGGATGATGCCATCCTGGCCTTTAAGCGACATGCCACCAGCAAAATAGCTACGGAAAAGGATCTTGAAACCATAGATTCTCTTGGTTTTCGGGGTGAGGCGCTGCCCAGCATAGCCGCCGTTTCTTTGATGGAACTATCCACAAAGGATCAGACATCTCCCGGGGGAACTTTTGTAGAGATGATTGCTGGGGAAAAGAAGAGGATCGAGGAGGTGGGCAGGCCGGTAGGAACCACCGTTACCGTCAAAAGACTTTTTTTTAACACCCCGGCAAGACTGAAATTCCTGAGGAGACCAAATACAGAGTTTCGCAGAATATTGGATCTGATTTCCGATCTGGCTCTGGCGCATCAGAATATAGGCTTTAAGCTTATTCATAATGGTCGCCAGAAGTTGAACCTGCCTCCTACCAAAGAACTGAAAGAAAGATTGTTATACCTTTGGCCTAAGGATGTGGTGGAGGGTCTGGTTTTCTTCGCTGAATCAGGTTCTAACATGGATATCACAGGATGTATTGGCAAACCTGAGATCTCCAGAACCAATCGGCAGCACCAAACCTTCATCGTCAACCGGCGTCCGGTGGTGGACAGAACTCTCAGCCATGCGCTTTACCAAGGATATCAACCTATTTTCCAAAAAGATAGGCACCCTGCCTCGGTTATTCTGCTAAATATAGAACCTGGGCTGGTCGACATCAATGTACATCCATCAAAAAGGGAAGTTAGATTCCAAAACGGGAGGTCCGTTCACGATCTGCTGGGTTTTGCTGTCAGCAAGGCTCTCTCCGGGGTGGCGCCGCTTTCCAGTCTGAGGGAAGAGCTTGCTGGGGAAGGCAGAAGCATGCGCCAGAGTTATCTGCGGGATAAACCCGTTCCATATGCCACTGGAAGTTTACCCTTGCAGTCATCACAGGGTAAATTATCTCTCCCGAACAGAGAAATCTCCTTTCCCTCTCCGTCCGCAG
>DAOVRJ010000082.1 GCA_030628225.1 Candidatus Zixiibacteriota bacterium
ACCATTGGCTTTGTTCCTAGATGGTATAGAGATTCTATCGACGAGGTCATAACGCTTTTTCAGAATAATCTTGACCGGTATTCTATCGTTCAGCACGGCAACGATCACGATGGGTTTGAGTTCTTCGCCTATGACTCCGCAGGTTCCTTAGCCGTCTGCTTGGAGAGAGGTTGGTGTGACTTCCCCCCAAGACCAATCATAGAGCAAGAAGCGGATATCGTTGAGGGTGCTACCCGGATGGCGGAGTTTCAACAATTAACTGGCCTTCCATATGATAAAGCAATGATTTTTCCCTTTGGCATATCGCCCGCAGGTACATTTCAGTTGTTAAAAGCGTACAACTTCCTGGCCACTGTTAACGCACAATCAATCCCCATTGGCGAAGAAGCAGGTCAAAACTTCGACTTTAACATACGTCCTATCAATATGAACTACGGCAATTTCGCCTGTACCTACCGTAGGCATTGGCACCAAGATCAACTTCACCTGTTCGACTTTTTCGTCGATAGACCGGTACTTATTTATGAGCATCAGGATTTCTTCGAAAGCGGTCCCGGCGCTTTCAACAATGCCGCAGCGGCCATCAACGGGGTATCCGGATCGGCGGAGTGGCGGGGACTCGGCTATATACTGAAACATCTTTATCTGCAGAAAAGCAACGATGACGGAACGATATCTGTGATGATGTACACCAACGATTTGATTCTTTCCAATGAGACGACCAGCCCTCAAATTTACGACATCCAGAAAGAGGAGACCCTCAACGTGCCCATCTTGTCCCTTACCGTTGACGACATCCCCACAACCTATTCTTTGACAGACGATACCTTGCATGTTACGGTAACCATTCCGCCTGGAGCCTCGAGGGAAATTGAAATCCGCTACGGCTCAGGGAACAAGGACTTCGCCATCTCCAACGAAGATATTCAGTTTGACCCTCAGGTTTCTGACACCTTAGCTGTGACGGTTCATAATTATGGCTCAGACGGCGGCCCAATACCCGTTCAGTTTTTTGACGGCCATCCTGACAGCGGTGGCACCGCCATGGATCTGGTAACTATAGAGCGGATCGGCCCCGATAGCTCGGCGATCATCAAAAGAGCCTTGAGCGAACTTGTTTCGGGAACCCACAGGCTATATATCATCCTGGACCCCCACGATGTCATCGACGAAACGAACGAGGGGAACAATTGGGCGACCACAACTGTCTCTGTTCCTGATGAGTTTATCATAGACGATTTCGAATACGATGACTCTCCGCTTAACCACGGATGGGGTATCGACCAGGGGACGGGAGAACTCTCCGTGGTCTTCGACCCTACCCTGAACAGTCGCGTCATGGAAGCCATTACCACCGAGGGCACGGGCTTCAGGATCAGCCATACCGCTTTTAACTCACCGAAAAAACTCCTTTCATTAGAAATGAAGGCGGATGAGTTCTTCATCCTGTATGTCCGCGTTCAAACCACTCTTGGTGAATACTACCTGCAGTACACCCCTGATGTTGGAGCCGATACGGTCAGTGGATCATACGTCTGTTTTCACCTGGGCTCCTCCTATCAGGATTCTCATTGGCACACTATACAGCGAGATTTGGCGGCCGATGTGTCATCGCAACTGGACGCATCATTCTCTTGGGTGAAATACTTCGTTCTCAGGGGCTCCTATCGACTTGACGATTTAACTCTCTCAGAGCCTATCACCCATGTTGGCCAAGATCAAAACGGCGCAGGTTTTACACCCGACGGATTTTGCCTTTTCGCCAACTACCCCAATCCATTCAACTCCTGGACAACCCTGACCTATCGAGTCTCCAGAGAAAGTGACGTGCGGTTAAAAATCTACAACATCCGGGGTCAGCGGGTGCTCACCCTGGTGGACGGAAAAAAGCCAGCGGGCCTGCACAGAATCAGTTGGGATGGTCTGGACGAAGGTGGATCGCTTGTGGCCAGCGGCGTCTATTTCTGCGCTCTACAAGTCGAGGGTGTTAGAAAAATCAGAAAAATGGTTTTACTTCGCTAATATCAGGAGCCACCCGCTTTGACCAAAATTTGCATGTTAGCATACACCTATTACCTCAGCGATCCCCGGGTTCGGCGAGAGGCCGAGGCTCTGGCCGACAGAGGCTACGGGGTGGATGTCCTTTGTCTTCATGGCGAAGGTGAAAAACCTCGCCAGCAGGTTAACGGTGTCCGCGTGATTCGCCTTCCTCAAAGTCGATACCGGGGCCATCGGTCCTGGGCTTATGTGGTGGGCTATGCACGTTTCTTTATCTTGTCCTTTCTATGGCTGACCTGGTTCCATCTCAGAAAAGGCTATCAGCTCATCCAAGTTCACACCATGCCCGATTTCCTGGCCTTCGCCGCCCTCGTCCCTAAAATTCTTGGCGCCAAAATTGTCCTTGACATCCACGACTTGATGCCGGAACTTTATAGCACCAAATTCGGCCTGGCTAAAAGCCACCCCCTGATTAAGGTCCTCAAATTACAGGAGCGGCTCAGCGCCAGATTCGCCCACCGGGTAATCGCCGTGCACGAGCCGCAGCGCCGGCTTCTGGTGGACCATGGCATACAGGATTCCAAAATCTGCACAGTCATGAACGCCGTGGACGACAAGCTCTTTTGCCTTTCCAGGGGAATGACCGTTGGCCACGAAGGGCGGGAGGGTTTCACCCTAATCTATCACGGGACCTTGGTGAAGCGGTACGGCGTGGACGTGGCCATCAGGGCGGTGAATTTGGCGGCAAAAGAGATTCCTCGGCTGCGTTTTCTCGTCTATGGAGATGGGGATAACCGGGAGGAGCTGGAAACCATCACCGGGGAGCTAGGCCTCCAAAACACGGTGGTCTTCAGCGGGAAATTCCTTCCCCTGGAGCAAATCCCTGGTGTAGTGGCTCAAGCAGACGTGGGACTGGTGCCAAACCGGGACAGTGCGCTGGATAATGTCCTACCCACAAAGCTCATGGAATACGTGGCTATGGGCATCCCGGCCATCGTATCCAGAACCGATACTGTGGAAGCCTATTTCGACGACACCATGGTCAGGTTTGTGCCACCAGAGGATGAGGAGCATCTGGCTGAAGCCATCCTCGAACTATATCATCACCCGGAAAAAGCTCAAAGCATCGCTCAAAACGCTCGCAGACACAACGAGCAATATGGTTGGGCCCGGCAACGAACAGCTTACTACAAGCTAATCGACTCGCTGCTAAACAACCCCCGTCAACAAGCAGGCTGAATATCATGAACACCCAGCGCCAGAAAAAAGATGAACCCGCTCGAATCTTCCTGACCGGGGCCGGAACTGCCTCGGCCATCAACGTGATCAAAGCGCTGCGCAGACAAAACGAACTGGCCGTCTATATCGTGACAGGTGATATGAATCCCCTGGCTGCAGGCCTGTACCTGGGAGACAAACACCTGCTGCTTCCACCGGCCACGGATGAAGAATACATCCCCCGGGTGCTTGAGATCTGCCGACGAGAATCGATCCAGATTATGTTGCCTATCTTCTCCAAAGAAATCTCGGTTTTCGCTCGGCATAAAAAGCGATTTGCTCAGGAGGGAATTGCCATCTCGGTCTCCGACCCCTCGGTGGTGGAGATGTGCAACAGCAAGGTACGAACCCATAGATTCTTTATTGAACATCAGATTCCAGCGCCAAAGATGTATACCCCAGAAGATCTGGATCAGCCAGAAAACGTGGATTTTCCGCTGTTCATCAAGCCAGAGGACGGACGATCCAGCATGAACACGTTTAAAATCCGGGACGCCTTCCAGCTGGCGTTCTTCAAAAAGTACATCCCAAATCCCGTGGTAATGGAATACGTGGATGGTACTGAATATACAGTGGACGTTCTGGCCGACCTGAACGGAGAGGTCATGGTGGCCGTACCTCGTGTCAGGCTCAATACCAAGGCGGGTCAGTGCGTCATAGGACAGACTGTCCGGAGTCCGAAGATTGTTCAGATGGTGAAACGAATCACCCGTGCCGCAGGCATTCACGGGCAGTGTAACATCCAGTGCATCCAGAGAAAATCCGACGGACGGCTTTTCTTCATCGAGATCAACCCGCGATTTGCCGCCGGCGGCCTAATGCTTGCCGTCGCCGCGGGAGCCAACATCCCTCTGCTGTTGATCAAGATGCTTCTGGGCCGACCCATCGAAAAGAAGGAGCTCCAGTACAAACCCGGGGTGTATATGCTCCGCTACTGGGAAGAACTCTTTCTGGAACAAGACCAACTGGCTACCTAGCCCCTTGAGGATGTTTTGGCATGGCCAATCGGACCCTTTGACACCCAATGGGAAAACAAGATGACCTTTTTCATCGACCTGGACGGGCCGCTTCTGGACGTTTCGGATAAGTACCACCGTGTATACAAGGCTGTCGTGGAGGAACTCGGCGGCGTGGCCCTGCCCAAAGAGACCTATTGGAAGCTCAAGCGGCAGAAAACGGACCTGGCTGTGATCCTGGAGCACTCCGGGCTGCCCTCATCGACTGGAGCTGTTTACAAGACGGCCCGCCTGGAGAGGATCGAGACCCCACAGTTTCTCCATTACGATCGGTTGCAGCCGGGGGCCGTGAAAACCCTGAGCAAGCTTTGTGGGAAGCACGACCTGTTCCTGGTCACCCTGCGCGCTTTTGCAAAGGTTTTGGGCCATGAACTAGAGCGTCTGAGGCTGACCCCGTTTTTCCGAGAGATCCTCAGCGCGCCGGGCGCCCCTCAGAAGAGGCACATGACCAAGGTGGCGCTGATCAGATCCTTGGGAGACGTCTCCTCAGATGAGGGAATTATCGTCGGCGACACCGAGACGGACATCGCCGCCGGCAAGGAGCTGAGCCTGACCACCGTGGCCGTCCTTGACGGGATCAGAACCCGCCAGATATTAGAGGGCTGTCGGCCCGACTATATGCTTGAGACCATCGCCGATTTATTTCGCCACCTGCCGGACGTCTGAGGGGTCCAGAAAGATGAAAGGAAGGTTCACATTTTCTCTCCTTTTAGCCCTGGCCTTTCTGGCAGTTGGATGTTCCAAAAATTCCACTGAGTCCCAGGAGGGCACACTGAAAGGAGTAGTTACTCTAGAAGACCAGCAAGACCACAGTGGTATCGTGGTTCATCTGATGGAACTCGGACGACGTTCGATTACCACGGCCGATGGCAGCTACAGCTTATTAGCTATCCCCGCGGGCACGTATTCCCTCCTGGCCACCGATGGTGATACGACCCGGTATCTTTTCGATTTCATCATCGCCCACGGGGTCTCCGTACGCGCAGAACGCACGACTACAGCTCCAACCATCGAATTGCCCATGTTCCAAAGGATCGAAGATGACCTCGGCGGACAGGTGCACTGGACCGCCGAGGGCGGGCCCTATCTCATAACTCAATCGGTGACTGTTTTACCGGGTTCTCACCTGTCAATTGAAGCCGGTGCTGTTGTCAAATTTGTTGGTTACCACCGGTTGACTGTCCAGGGAAGACTCTTGGCTAAAGGCACTACTGCCGATTCCATTCTTTTCACGACAGTGAAGATCGCGGGAAGCCCCGGTGACTGGAATCGGATCAGCATTCAGGGGCCAAAGAATGGGCCGCCGGACACCCTGGGTTTCTGCCGCATCCAGTATGCCAACGTAGGGCTGTCCTGCCAGCAAGCCGCGCCGGTTGTTCACAACAACGAGGTATGCAACTGCTTTGGGTACGGAATCGTGGCCGATATCTCCGCCCCGAAGATCAGCGGAAACTTTCTCAGAAACAATTACGGCGGAATCTCCTGCGAGAACGGGTCCGCTGCCATTATCGAGGGCAATACCATTCAGGAAAACTCCTTTGCGGGCATCGCCTGTACCAACTCCTCCCCGCAGATCAGCGACAACGTCATCTCTCAGAACAAATATGGGCTCTATACCGAGAGAGAGTGTGATCCACTGGTGTGGCACAACCATTTCTTCTCCAACGAGGATGCCTTGTATCTGCACTACTACTGCGATCCGCAAATAGAGGCCAACGAGATCTCCGACCAACAACGAAGCGGACTGTACCTGAGCGGATATAACAATCCTGAGATTCACCGCAACAACATTTCCCAAAATGGCAGTTACGGCGTCTACCTAACCTATCAACCAGACAACGTTCAGGCCCAGAACAACTGGTGGGGCACCAATAATCTCAACGAAATCGGAACGCTCATCTGGGATGTTCACGACAACGCCGCTGTGGGTGAGGTCCTCCTGAATCCCATTCTGGAAGCCCCTGTAGATAGTGCTGGCCCGAGAGTTTTTCCATAGATTTAGAGAACTTACACTTTTGCCTAATTGTATCATCTACGTTTTTGTCACGGGGGAAATAGTTATGGTCAACGTCGGACTTATCGGCTGTGGCTACTGGGGACCCAATCTACTCAGAAATCTCAACCAGCTGGAAAATACTCGAGTGATCAAAGTGGCGGACCTGAGAAAAGAACGCCGGGATTACGTTCATCGCAACTATCCCCAAATCCAAACCACCAAAAATCATGAGGAGATCATGGAGGACCCCGATATCCAGGCAGTGGCGATCGCCACCGAGGCCAGGTCTCATTACACCTTCGTCAAATCGGCCCTGGAAAAGGACAAGCACGTGCTGGTGGAGAAACCCATGGCTATGAACTCGAAGGAAGGCCAGAAGCTGGTCGATCTGGCCGAGGACGCCAAGAAGGTGCTCATGGTGGGCCACACTTTCATTTACAACTCCGCCGTCAGGGCCTTGAAGCGATACATTCAAGGCGGCGAGGTGGGAGATGTTTACTACATCTACGCCCAGAGGTTGAACCTTGGCCGAGTTCGGGAAGACATCAACGCCATGTGGAACCTGGCCCCCCATGACATCTCCATTCTCAACTATCTCCTGGACGCCGAGCCCGTCAGCGTCTCGGCCAAGGGTGTCTCCTATATCCAAGAGGGGATCGAGGACGTGGTCTTCATGACCCTCACCTACCCCCATAAAGTGACGGCCCACATACACGTCAGCTGGCTGGATCCCAGCAAGGTCAGACGCTACACCGTGGTGGGCAGCAAAAAGATGATCATCTACGACGACGTGAGCGACGCCAAGCTCCAAATCTATGACAAGGGCATAACCAAAAAGACTATCACCACCGCCTTCGACCAGGCGGACGATTTCGGAAAGTTTCAGCTCATACAACGAGCCGGGGACATCCTCATTCCCCAGATTAAATACATTGAGCCATTACGCACTGAATGTATACACTTCGTAGAGTGCATTAAAAAGGGTGACAAACCAATCACCGATGGCCGCAATGGCTTGGCGGTCATTCATGTTCTGGAAGCAGCCGGGGTTTCTCTCTGCTCATCAGGACGGGAGATTACCATTAAACCATAAGGACATAACATGAACGTACCCTTCGTAGACCTGAAAGCTCAATACGCCCAGATCCGCGACCAGATCAACCCGGCCATCCAGGAGGTGATGGACAACACCAGCTTCGTGGGCGGGCCCCAATTGAAGGCCTTTGAGGAGCAATTCGCCACATTCTGTGAAGCAAAGCACGCCATCGGGGTCAGCTCCGGAACAGCTGCCCTGCACGTGGCCCTGGTGGCCACGGGCACCGGCCCTGGCGATGAGGTGATCACCGTTCCCAACACCTTCATCGCCACCACAGAGGCCATCACCATGGCCGGGGCCAGGCCCGTATTCGTGGACGTGGATCCGGAAAGCCACAACATCGACGTCTGCAAGATCGAGGAGGCCATCACGCCCAAGACCAAAGCCATCCTGCCTGTTCATCTCTACGGGCAGCCTGCCGACATGGAGCCCATCATGGAGATCGCCGGCCGGCGCGGCCTGGCCGTCGTCGAGGACGCCTGCCAGGCTCATGGAGCGAAGTATAAAGGAAAAAGAGTCGGCGCGCTGGGCCATGTGGGCTGCTTCAGCTTTTATCCCGGAAAGAACCTGGGCGCTTATGGTGACGGGGGTATGTTGGTGACCAACGACACCAAAATCGCGGAAATGGTTCGGCTCCTGGCCAATCACGGCCGGGCCGAGAAAAACAAGCACTCCCTGGAGGGATTCAACTACCGGCTGGACGGCATCCAGGCGGCCGTTCTCAGCGTTAAGCTCAAACACTTAGCGGACTGGACAGACCGGCGGCGCCACAATGCTCAACGCTACAGCGAGCTGCTCCGGGATGTGGATGTAATTACGCCCGTCGAAAAAGAATTTGCAAAACATGTCTTTCATCTATATATTATCACATCGAATCGGCGGGACGCGCTTGCCGAACACCTGCGCTCTTGCGGGGTGGCTGTGGGCCTCCATTATCCCATCGCCCTTCATCTCCAGCAGGCTTACGCCCATCTAGGATATGGGCAAGGCTCATTTCCGGTGGCCGAGCAGTGTGCTGAGCAGGTGCTCTCCCTGCCCATGTTCGCCGAGCTAACTGAAGAGCAGATCCAACACGTTGTCAATGGGATCAAGAAATTCGTGTAAAATGGGAATCTCCGATTCCTCACCCTCTATTCTCAGACTTTTCGGAAAAGAGGTAAGCTGTTATGGATGCGGTGAAACCAAGGCGCATGAACAGGAGAAAAACTTTGCTCGCCCTCCTGGCCATGGTCGACCTGGTCACCATCTACATCTCCCTCCTCTTCGCCCAGTGGCTGCGGTTCGACTCCGGCTTCTTCGGCCCCAGTTCCGGACTGAGCGCCCGGAACGCGCCTTTCCTGCTGGCCCTCTCGGCAACATGGCTGCTCATCTTCGCGGCCTATGGTCTGTATAAGGAGAGAAACTTCTTCCCGGTGATGGAACAGCTCTTCCGGGTGCTGAAAGCCGTGGTGGCCGGCACCTTTCTCCTGCTGGTCCTGGTCTTCGTGCTCAAGGCCGACTCCCGTCTTCAGAGCCGTCTTTTCATCGGTTTCGGCTTTCTGGCCAGCCTGGGCTCTCTTTTTATATGGCGCGGCCTCCTGTTCAGCAAGCTGATCTGCCGGTTGGTGGGCCAGTACGCAATTGGCAAAAAGGCCCTCATCGTGGGCGCAGGAGAGAGAGGTCGTCATCTGGCCCAGCACATCGCCGAATGTCCCTCACTGGGCCTGGACGTCGTCGGTTTCGTCGACGACGGATCGGCCCTCCAGAAAGCCAACGCTGGCAACCTGGCCATTCTTGGTACCACCTCGGATATCGCCGAGGTGGTGCAAAGGTATGATGTGGGGGAGATCTTCCTGGGAATTCCCTCCCTGAGCCACGCAGAACTGCTAACCCTTATCGACAAGTGCAAGGCCACCCAGCTTCCGGTGACCCTCACCTCAGAGCTCCTGACCGTGGTCAGCCAGCACTCCTCCTTAGGCAAAATCGATGGGATTCCAGCCATCACCATCCAGCCCAATAAATTCTCAGAGGTG
>DAOVRJ010000270.1 GCA_030628225.1 Candidatus Zixiibacteriota bacterium
CCACTTTATACATGTACCAAGGCAATATGAAAGCGAAGCCAACGAGAAGGGCCGCAAAGATCAAACCCAGTTTCCCCCTGAGCGTTGCCCTCTCTCCTGTGAGAAGCCTGGTATCCCTGATGACACGAAATCCCGGCGGTGGGAACTGCGCAGCCCCGGATTCGCGCTGACGATCTCTTCCACCAATCGCTCGCTCATCTCCCGGCGCTTTTCTGCGGACTCATTCTTCTCCATCCAGCAGATACCTCTCCAGGAACAGCGTCATGGCCGCGTTGAAGTAGTCGCTATTAGACTTCTTGCTGAAGCCATGCCCCTCGTCTCTGGCCAGCATGTACCAGACCTCTCCCCCATTTTTCCGGATGGTCTCCACCATCTGCTGGCTCTCGGTGACGGGAACCCGGGGATCGTTCAGCCCCTGGGCGATAAAGAGCGGCTTGGTGATCTTTGCGGCATTGGTGGTCGGGGAGATACGCGTCAGGAATTCCCTCATCTGAGGGTCTCGCTCATCCCCATACTCTGCCCGTCGCAGATCCCGGCGGTAATCTCTGGTGTTCTCCAGGAAGGTCACGAAGTTACTGATGCCCACTTTTTCGATGCCCGCTCGCAGCCGGTCGCCGTAACGCGTCAAGGAAGATAACACCATATAGCCGCCGTAGGACGACCCGTAGACGGCCACCCGGTCGCCGTCCAGCTCGGGCTGCTCATCGATCCAGTCCAGCAGCGCGCCAACATCACTGACCGAGTCCTCACGTTTATATCCGTTGTCCAGCAGCAAATAGCTCTTGCCATATCCGCGGGAGCCGCGCACGTTGGGCTGCATCACCGCGATGCCCAGCTCTTTGACCAAGAACTGCCTCCTGGTGCTGAAATACGGCCGGGCCTGGATCTCCGGGCCACCGTGAATATCGACCAGCACGGGAAAAGGACCTTTGCCTTTCGGCCGATAGTAGAAGGCCGGTATGGTCCGCGGACGGCCATGGATCTCATCGAACGTCTCAAAGCGAATGAGCTCGGGAACGACGAAATCCTCGCTTTTCAGGCCACCCGTCTCGCTGTAAGTCCAGCGGATCAGCTCCTTGCTGAAGAGATCCAGGGTGTACACATCCCCGGGAGTCTGAGGCGTGTTCAGAACCATGCCCAGCTGTGTTCCATCGGGGTGGAACTTCAGGCCATAGATCCGGCCCACGGGGAGCTGGGGCATGGACATCTCCATATGCGACGGCAAGTCCAGAACGTGAAGCTGATCTATCCCCTCCTCATTGACGACGAAGGCCAGACGATGCCCGTCCTCGGACAGGGTGAATCCTCCCACATCCCAGGGGATATCCCCGGTGAGCACGTCTATCTGGCCTGTGGCCAGATCATAGTACTGCAGACGCCGGAACTCGCCATTCTGGTCGGAGGTGAAGTAGATCCTTTTTCCATCTTTGGAAAAACGCCCACCACCGTGTGCAATTTTTTCCTCCGCGGGATTGAAGGGCATCAGCTCCCTGCTCTCCAGGTCCAGAATATGGAGATATATCTCGTTGATCGACACATATTTCATCACCAGCAGCTTGTCGTCGTCCGGCGACCAGCTCCAGGCCTCCCAGCTTCCTCCCTCCTGGAGAATGGCCTCTGAGGTGCCCGGGTTGTGGATATCAGCCAGGTGCAGGTCCCAGTCACGGCCGTTGCGGGCAGTGGTGGAAAAAACAAAGCGTTCGCCCCCGTTGGACCAGAGCACGTCCCCGTTGCGGGACTTCCCATCGGTCAGCATTCGGTGCGCGCTCGTTTCCAGATCAAAGAAAAAGATCTGGTACAGCTCCGAGCCATGCACGTCCTTGGTGAACAGGAAGCCGTTGACCTGGGGGTTCGAGCTCACCCACACCTTGGTGACGGGCTCATGGAAGAAGGTGATCTGCTGACGGGCTCCTCCCGGTTTCTCGACCGCGTGGATCTGGCTGGTCTGGCCGAAACGCGTTTTGATCAGCAATCCCTTGCCAGAGGGGAACCAGCCCTGCAGCGACGCGGAGCGGATATTCTGGTAGCGAGTCAACTGGTTCTTGATCCGCTGGGGGATCCCGGGGATGCCCTCGATGACCAGATTGCCAAGCTCCACCCGTTCCGTCTGCTGCGCCTGGAGGGCGCCGGCCATTAGCAAAACAGCGACGAGCAACAGAGGGCAACCACGTCTGAACATCATAAAACCTCCTCTGGCGTTGACCTGACCACGTCCCGTAAAATATGAACCCCGCATGCCTAAATGACCAATCTACCCGGTCGCCAGCCTCATCAGGAGTCTGGGAATCACCCCGGAGACGATGTTGAAGGTCATATGCACAGCGATGGCCGGCACCAGACTGTCCGTCTTCTCCCGAAAATATCCGGCAACAAACCCCAGAGCTGTGGCGCTGATGACGATAAGTACCACAATCCTGGAGTCCATGTTACCCAATAGACATAGATGCCCCAACCCAAACAGCAGACCACATATGGTCACTGGCAGGCTGATGTGCACCTTCCCCAGTTTAATCCCCTTATCTTTCAACGGAGAAAGAAACCCTTGGATGAGCCCTCTGTTGAAGATCTCCTCGCATATGCTGGCCAATAGCACCACGGTCAGTATGAAATTGAGCAATGATTTGCTCGTGATCGGATTATCACCCTCGGCGCTTGGCGGTCCGCTGACCGTCATCACGATCCCACTGAGTACGAAAAACAGAAAGCAGACCGCAACGGCCATGACCACCGGTTTGATCAATTGGCCAATTCTGACCCATCGCAAACCGTATGTTGCCAAATTGCCTTTGGCCAACACGAAGATGAGCACCACAGAAACGATCAAGAAGGTTAGCTGACTAATCTCACCGTTGGAGAGCCAGTCATGCATTTCCACGAATCCGTGGATAAAACCTATAGAGGAAACGAGGTACACAGCAAAGAAGTAGATCACAAGCCATATGCCAACACCCAACAATGCCCTTGTGCTTTTCTTCACCCGCCTCCTCCTCATGGTATGGACAACAGATTATGGCCGGCTAAAAAAACGGATGAATCTGACGTCTCGCAAGATAGCGTCAGGCTCGCGTTACAGTGGATGACTTCTCAATCTCCGCATGCCGGAAGCAATCTACGGTGTGATCGTTGACCATTCCCACCGCCTGCATGAGCGCGTAGCAGATGGTCGGGCCCACGAACTTGAACCC
>DAOVRJ010000269.1 GCA_030628225.1 Candidatus Zixiibacteriota bacterium
ATATCTGGAAAAGGCTCCTCTGAATGTCTTGGAATCCACCTGATGGGGCGTTGAAAGATTGCTAGCTCCCGGCCCCCTCCCAACCCAACCAGGGGTTAGGGTTTAGGGTATAGGGGTTAGGGAAAAGCAAGAAGACCATGTTCTATCACAGTGAGTTGCATGTTGGGGGGTGGAAATGGGGACACTGACCCCTAATCCCTGTCTTTCCGGGTTCACTAACCCCTAACCCCTGATCCCTAATCCCTGTCTTTCCGGGTTCACTAACCCCTAACCCCTCTCATTTCCCATTGACTTTCCTCCCCCCAATCCCTATAGTTAAAACAGAACCCCCTCAAAATCAGCGCTGAGGAGTATATCTTGTCGCCAGCAGATCAAAATATCGCTGCTCAGGAAGCCCGCAATCGGATCGTCGAGCGGCTGAGAAAATTAGGCGCTTACCGCAAACGGGTCAGGTTGGCCTCCGGCCTGGGGATGCTGATCAGCGCCTTGCTGGGCGCGGCTCTCATCTGCCTGGGCCTGGACATTCTGTTCTTTCTGTCCGCCCCGGCCCGGCAGGTTTTGCTGATCATCTGCGCCCTGGGGCTGCTCTTTATCCTGATGGGCTTCGTCCTGATCCCTCTGGTCAAAGGCCCTTCCCGGGTGAAGCTGGCTCGACTGGCCGATGCATATTATCCTCAGCTACGCAATGGGCTTGTAACGGCCGTTCAGCTCTGGCGTATCCGCAAGAAGAACATCGAGGGCTACTCCACACAGTTCATAGACGCTGCGGTGATGGCCGTGGAGCGCCGCTCGCGGGATCTGGACCTGCGGGTGGTGGTGGACAGATCCAGGATCAAGAGGTTCCTCCGTCTGGGGCCCTGCCTCCTGGGCGTTGTGGTGATCTTGTTCCTCCTTTTCCCCCCCACCCTGCGCACCTCGGCCTACCGGCTAAGTCACCCGCGGACGACTTTCCAGCGTCCCCCCAGGACACAGCTTGTGGTCACCCCCGGAGACATACAGGTAACTCGCCACTCGGACGTGTTGGTGCGCGCGCAGATCCAGGGAAAGATCCCGCAGGAAGTGCGCATTGCCTGGAAGGAGGGAGAGGCCCGCTGGCGGGAAGAGGAGTGCCAACGCAAAGAGGGACGGGAGTTTGGACACATTTTCGCCGACCTGAAGAGGAACATCCTCTACCGGATCACCGCCGGGGATGCCCAAAGCCCACGGTACCAGATCACCGTCATCGATCGCCCGCGCGTGGTAAAGTTGCGTCTGAGTTATGAGTATCCGGCATATACCCGCCAGGAGCCCCGGGTTATCGAGGAGGATGGCAACATCTCCGCTGTGGTGGGCACCGTGGTCGGTTTGGAGGTGGAGGCCAACAGGGCTCTGGCAGATGCATGGCTATCCCTCGACGAGGACGGAAAGCTGGACCTGAGCATGAACGGCCGCAGGGCAGAGGGCCGGATCGTCGTGAAGGAGTCCGGGACCTATGCCATCCACCTGATGGATGAGATCGGCAACGCGAACCAGGACCCCATTCGGTACCGCATCGAGGCGGTGGCGGATGAGCCGCCTATGGTGCAGATAACCTTTCCGGCCGAGAACGTGGACATGGGCGAGGAGATGAAGCTGCCCCTCTTTTTCGTGGCTCAGGACGACTTCGGCATCTCCCGGGCGGTTCTGGTGCACCAGACGATCCGCGAGGGGGAGGAGTTTGCTGAACAGCAAACGGTACTGGCCCTTCCCGGGCGCGACATGACCCGGGCCGAGATCGACTACCTGTGGGACCTGACGCCCCTGGACCTGATCCCCGAGGATCTGGTGGCTTACCGGGTGGTGGTCTGGGACAATGACCGCATCTCCGGCCCCAAGAAGGCCGAGACGCAGATCTACACCGTTCGCTTCCCATCCATTCACGAGATCCTGGCCCAGGTGCAGGAGGAGCAATCCCTGCAGATTGAGGATCTGGAGGAGATGCTGGAGGAGGAACGAGTTCTAAAGGAGAGGCTGGACCAGATCCGCCGGGAGTTGGAGAACGAGGAGCAGATGAGCTGGGAGCAGAAGAAGGATGTGGAGATGGTCCTGGAGCGACACCAGGAGATCGCTGAGCAACTGGCCGAAATCGCCGAGCAGATGGACCAGACCCTGCAGAGGGCCCAGGAGAAACGGGTGACCGGCACCCAGATCATGGAGAAGATGGAGCAAATCCGGGAGCTGATGGAGGAGGTGGCCACCCCCGAGATGCGGCAGGCCCTGGAGAATCTGCAGAAGGCGCTCCAGGAGCTGGACCCCGAGCTGGTCAAACAGCAGTTGGACCAGTTTAACCTGACCCAGGAGGATCTCCTCAAACGGCTGGAGCGCACCCTCTCCATTCTGAAGAGGCTGCAGGCAGAGCAGCAGCTGGATGCCCTGGTAAAGAAAACGGAGGATATGCTCAACAGACAGGATGGGATCATGGAGGAAGCGGAAGAAATGGACCCTCCTTCCACACAAGACATGGGGAAGCTGGCCTCAGAACAGGAAAATCTACGGGAAGAGGTCGAAGCCCTTCCCGATGAGATGAGGGAGCTGTCCGAGCTTATGGATCAGTTTCCGGAGATGCCGGCCGAAGAGCTTAACCAGATGGCCGGGCAGTTGGAGGCATCGGAGCTGGCTCAGCAGATGGACCAGGCCGCCAGGGAGCTCTCCGCCGGCCGCCGGCAGAAGGCCCGGAAGAGCCAGAAACAGGCAGCTAAAACTTTGAGTCAGCTCAACAAAGATCTGCAGATGCTCCAGGGCCAGATGAGCGGAAGGATGAAGAAGGAGATCACCGAGGCCATTAAGGGTTCGGTGAAAGATCTGTTGGCCATATCCCAGGAACAGGAGCTGCATCGCTCTCGGGTTCGGGAATTGGATCGAGAAAGCCCCAACTTCGGCAATTTAGCCGAGGGTCAGCTCAGTTTGATGGAGGCCACTGCCCGGGTGGCCAACGACGTCTATAGTGTGGCCCAGAAGACCTTTTTTATAAGCCCCGAGGTGGGCAAAGCCCTGGGCAACGCCCAGGCCCAGATGGGGAAGGCTCTAAATGGCCTGGAGAAGCGTAACGCTTCCGGGGCAGCCCACGCGGAGAAAGCTTCCATGGTGGCCCTCAATGAGGCTGCCCAGCAGCTGATCATGTCCCTGAATGCCATGGGATCTTGCGCGTCGTCTGGCGGGATGGAGGCGATGATGCAGCAG
>DAOVRJ010000080.1 GCA_030628225.1 Candidatus Zixiibacteriota bacterium
CAGGGACGACCATGGCCACGGGACGCATTGCTCGGGGACGGCCGTTGGCGACGGCACGGCCGGCACCCAGACGGGTATGGCCCCGGACGCCACATTGATGTGCCTGAAGGTGCTGGACGGAACCGGAAACGGGTACGAGTCGGACGTCTGGGAGTCCATCGACTTTGCCATCGACCACGGCGTGGACGTGATGAGCTTCTCCATCGGCTGGAAGTCGACGAACAATCCTGACTACTACGAGTGGAGAACCTGTATGAACAGCGCCCAGGCTGCCGGGCTGATCTCGGCCGTTGCCGCCGGAAACGCGGGAGACTGGCTGGGCCAGTTGTTCTGGCCGGTGCCCGACAACGTTGGGACGCCGGGACGGGTGCCCCCGCCCTGGCTGCACCCCGACCAGACCCTCACCGGCGGGCTGAGCGATGTGATCACCGTAGGCGCCACCGACGGCAGCGACAACCGGGCCGACTTCTCCTCCATCGGGCCGGTCACCTGGGAGAGCGTCAATCCTTGGTATGATTATGCACACAACCCCCAGATGGGCCTGATGGATCCCGATGTCTGCGCGCCGGGCGTGAGCATCACCTCCCTGAGGCACGATAGCAATACAGGCTACGTGGGCGGCTCCACCTGGAGCGGCACCTCCATGTCCTGTCCCCACGTGGCCGGACTGCTGGCCCTGATGCTCTCCAAGAACGCCAGCCTGATCCCGGCCCAGATGGACAGCATCACCGAGACCACCGCCCTGGACCTGGGCTCTGCTGGCAAGGACAACGATTACGGAGCCGGTCGCATCCGCGCCCTGGAGGCGGTCAACGCGGTGCCCGAGGCCGATCAATATCCTCCAACACCCATCGGCGATCTGACGACAACACTGTCCCTAACGGACATCGTCTTACAGTGGTCTCCCTCCACCGACGACGTGGGGGTCAGCCACTATGTCATCTACAGAAAGGACGCTCCCAACTTCACCCCTTCTCACACTGACTCCCTGGGAACGAGCACCATCACGACTTACCCCGACGCCGGCGCCGCCGGCAGCCTCAGCTTGAACTACTACTACCACGCGAAGGCCGTGGATGGGGTGGGTCACAAGTCCGCTGACTCCAACGAGGCTGGAGAGTTCGACAAGAACCTGATCAACGAACCTCCCAGTCGATGAAAATGATATCAGACGAAAAAAGGCCGCCGGATCATCACCACCCGGCGGCCTTCGTACATCAGGGCTTGGCCAACGATCACAACACTCCTTGCTCCCCCCGCTCCCCGGAGCTTATCCTGATCACATCCTCCAGGGGGATAACGAAGATCTTGCCATCCCCCATACCCCTCTGGCCCGTCCTGTTCACTTCGACGATGATCTCCACCAGATCCTGTACCCTATCATCTGGCACCACGAACTCCAGTTTGGTGCAAAGGCGGAGCCGAACCCTCTCCGAAGCCTGCTCCTGGGGCAGATGTCCTTTTTGCCGCCCACAGCCGCGAACGGCCATCTCGGTGACCCCGTAAAAGCTCTCCGATCCGTTCAGCCGGTCCAACAGCTCGGCCACCCTTTTTGTCTGGATGATACACTCAACCTTCTTCATCGCCCTCTCCAGCGAAAAACCCACTGCCTCCCGGCTGGAAGATACAAGAGCCGGAGTTTCTTCTCTACGCCTCAGAGCTCCAAATCCTGTTCCTTGCCGATGATCTTTCCTATGGGAACGGTAAAGACAAACCCCATCCCCGGTTCCTCGAAATCCAGTCCCACGTCCTTGAGGTTGGCGGCGATCTCATCCACGATCCCCTCTTTCTGAACCAGGGCAAAAAGCATCTTGGCATAGGGTCTGCGGCCCTCCATCTGATACCTGAGCCCGGCAAATATGGGCACATCGTAGGCCAACATGGGTCCCATAGAACGAACGTCGACCACATTGGCTCCGGTAACCCCCAACTCCACAAGAACAGAGAGGGCATCCTCCAAAAATTTCTCCTCGTTGAGGATGACGATCAACAGGTGCATCGATCTCCTCCATTCTGAGCGCGGGAACCACAACTGCTAAGGGTGAATCACCCGACCATCTTCTGTCTTCTTTACCTGGACATCCTGGGGATACTTACGGTCGAAGCTGTCGATCAGCTCGGCGATCTCATCCGAGCTTTTCGCCTCTAACAGTTTCTCTTTGTACACCCGGCTCCTCAAAAGCCTGGCCACCTTGGCCACTGTCTGGATGTATGCTCCGGCTGCTTTCCTGGGAGCCGCGATCAGGAAGACGAGCTGCACCGGCTGGCCATCCAGTGAGGCGAAATCCACACTCTCCTCGTAGCGCCCCAGCACCACCGTCAGGCATCTCACACCGGCATCACGAGCGTGGGGGATGGCCACACCACCGCCTATGCCCGTGCTCTGCAACTGCTCCCGAGCCACGATGGCCTCGAAAAACTGTTTTTCGTCGGCTACCACATCTGCCGCAGAGAGCCGGTGGGTTAGCTCTCGAAGAACTTCTTCCTTGCTCGCCGCATGTAGACCAAGACAGATGAACTCTTGGCGTAGCGCATCCGACAATTTCTGCATCACAAACCTCCCCGCATACTCATGACCCGGACTTTCTGGCCTCCCCTGCCTTGAGAATGGCCCAGCGGACGCAGGGCGGCCCCAATATCTCAAGCACAAATGTTGTGGCGGTGATAACGTTGATGACCATGATGCCCACCTGAGCTCCGGCATCGCCCAACAGGGAGAATTCACGGTGAGCGTCGATGGCCAGTCCCACGGCCACTCCTGCCTGGGAAATAAGGCAGATACCCAGATACCGTCTTACCACTCGAGAGGCCCGGGAGATCCCGGCACCCAATCGAGCTCCCAACACCTTTCCCCCTCCCCGGGCTATAATGTAGATGAGCCCCAGAATTCCCATCTGGGGCAACAGGCCAATTTGCAGGCGAGCGCCCACCAGCACAAAAAACAGCACGTACACCGGCGGCACGAAGGCTTGCACCACGCTGTACGTCCTCCGGCCGCCGAAAGGCGCCATGTTGGCCAGAACGACCCCCATGGCCATGTTGCTCAAAATCAGCGACAGACCCCAGGTCTCGGCCATACCACAACATAGCAAGACGGCGGCTAGAGAGAGAATCAAGGTCTCGCTTTTATTCCTCATCTTCCTGGCCAGGGAGGAAAGACACAGACCCAGGATGGACCCGGCGGCCAGGGAAAGCAATATCTCCCCCGCCGGCTTGAGCAGGATGGTGAACACGGAAAGCTCAACGCCGGCGAAGAGGGTTTTGGAGATGGAGATGGCAAAGCCGTAAAGAATCAGAGCCATCACGTCATCCAGGCCGACGATGGCCAGGAGAGTCGATGTCAGCACCCCTTTGGCTTTGCTCTCCCAGAGAACCTGCACGGTGGCAGCGGGAGCCGTGGCCGATGCCAGGGCGCCGAAAAGAAGGCCCAGGTAAAGTTCGCCCGTCAGGGCGAAGATCGCCAGGGCCACCACCACAAAAGCCCCCAGGGATTCCAGGAGCAGGATGGAAAAAATACTCTTGCCCAGGCGGCGAAAGATCCCCAGGCGCAGCTCGCTGCCGATCATGAAACCGATAAGCCCCAGGGCAAAGGCGTTGATGTCGACAAGCTTGTCCAGCAGCTCGGGCCCATATAGCTTGAAAAAAGAAGAGCCCAGGAACACTCCGGCGACGATGTAGCCTACAACCTGGGGCACGCGCAGCTTCTGAAAAAGCTTCCCACTGCCGAAGCCAACGGCTACGGCGATGCCCAAAAGTAAAAGCAAATCAAGAGACATATGCTTCTTTTAGCAAAAGACCGCCCTCAGCTAATCTTCCGTTGGTCACAGACCTCTGATCTTCTCGATGTCCTTGTTTCTGCCGATGACCACCAGGGCGTCACCGGAATTAATCACCTCTCCTGCCGCGGGGATCACTCTGGTCTTTGATTCATCCAGTGACTCTTTGCCATCCAGCTTAGAGATGACGTATTTCTTCACGGCGATGACCTCCACCTTATAGTTCTTGCGAACATCCAACTGTGCGATGGTCTTCCCCCAGAATTTCTCCGGCGCCTTGACCTCCACGATGCTGTGTCCCGGGGTCAGCGGAATGTGATCGATGATATTGGGGGTCATAAGGCTGCCGGCTAAACGCTCGGCCATCGCTTCCTCCGGCAATATTGTCCGGCTGGCCCCCAATAGCTCCAATATCTTGACGTGATCGGCGCTCAGCGCCTTGACCACGATCTCTCCGACGCCGGCCTCCTTGAGATAGAGGCTGATCAGCACACTGGCTTCCAACTGGCCCACGCAGACCACCACCATGTCCAGATCCACCAGGTCCAGGGAATCCATGGCCGATTTATCCCGGGCATCCAACACCACCGCATCGGCGACCAGATCTCTGATCTCCTGAACCCTATCTCGGTCGTTGTCTACGGCCAGCACCTGACAGCCCATCTCGGTAAGAGACGTAGCCAGCTTGAACCCAAATGTGCCCAGTCCAATGATGGCGATTTGTCGCATGGTTATTCTCCTTTACCCGATCATCACGGTCTCTTCGGGATATTCGAAACGCCGCCGGCCCACTCTCTGGCCTACGGCCAGAGCCAGAGTCAGGGGCCCCACCCGGCCGACGAAGATGGTGATGCAGATGAGCATCTTCCCCAGGGCAGAGAGACCGGGGGTCACCCCCGTGGACAAGCCCACGGTGCCGAAGGCGGAGGTAACCTCAAAAAGAAGCTCCAGAAACTGTCCCCGGCCCATCGGGGAGTAACCGAACCCTCCCTCGGTCACTGACAGGGCCATGGTAACCACCGCGATGGTAATTAACGCCAACGCCGCCAAGGAGATAGCCGCGGCCACGATGGCCAGGGGAATCGTCCGATGAAAAAGCTCCACGTTTCGCCGGCCCTTCAAGCGTGCCACCATCAAGGCCACCAATACCCCGAAGGTGCTGGTTTTGATGCCCCCACCAGTTGAGCCCGGAGAGGCCCCGATGAACATGAACATAACCAGCAGAAAGAGGGTAGTGTTGGTCAACTTGCCGGTAAACAGGGTGTTAAACCCAGCCGTCCGGGCCGTCACCGATTGGAAAAAGGAAGCCAATAGCTTTGTGCCGAATGGCTTTCCGGCCAGACTGTTCTGCCACTCCAGCGCCAAGACCAGCAGCGTTCCTGCCAGAATGAGCATGCCGGTGACGGTGAACACCGTTTTGGTGTGCAGAGAGAGCTTTCTGGCCCTCCCGGAACCCGCCAGGCGTCCCAGAGGGTTGACATCGGCCAGGGCAAAAAAGCCCACTCCCCCTAAAATGATCAGGACCGTCATTATCAGATTGACCAGCAGATCTCCCTGAAAGGCGACAAAACTCGTCCTGTAGAGAGAAAAACCCGCATTGCAAAAGGCGGAGACTGCATGAAAAACCGCGTGGTAGGCGGCCTTGGCCGGCGAGTAGACATGCAGAAATTTAAAGTACAGCAGCAGGGCGCCCAGAGCCTCGCAGATCAGGGTGAAGCGAAGCACATACTTCACCAGCCGGAACATGTCCTTGCGAGGGCCCTGGCTTAAGGATTGTTGGATAACCAGCCGGTGCTTGATGGAAAACTTTCTGCCCAGCACGAGCAGAAAAAAAGTGGAGAAGGTCATAATACCCAGGCCGCCTAGCTGGATGAGCGCCAGAATCACCATCTGGCCGAAGGTGGTGAACTGGGATCCCGTATCTACCACGATGAGTCCGGTAACGCAGGTGGCGGAGACAGCCGTGAACAGCGAGTCCAGCAAGGACAGAGAGGACCCGGTGGAGGCCTGGGGCAAAGAGAGCAAAATCCAGCCAACGAAGATGGCTCCCAAGAAACTGAGGATAATGACTCGCGAGGGATGAATCCGCGGCCTCTTCCGATCAGATGGCCGGCGATATCGAGAAGCTGTCAACCTCTCTCCCTTCAGAATATCGGAGAAAAAAGGGGTAACAAATTCGTGGGGGTCGTCCACAAAGTGGACCCTGGTGACCCCCACGAAAGATATCCGCTCACTCCTGCGACCCCATTAGGGATCCTTGCCCCCTTTGGGTGGCAAATGGAGATCTGTCTGAGAACGACACTTAAAAAGGCAGATCGTCATCCACTGCGTCAGCACCTTTTTCCCCTTCGGGCTTGGTCCCGGATGTAAAACCGCCCTCGGGCTCTGCCTCCGGCATCTTGCCATCAGTCCTCGTCTCACGCCCCAACAACTGCATCTGCCTGCCCACCACCTCGGTGGTGTACCGTTTGTTGCCGTCCCGGTCCTCCCAGGAGCGTGTCTGCAGGCGCCCCTCAATATACACCGAGCTGCCCTTCTTTAGATAATCGTTGGCGATCTCCGCCAATCTACCCCACAGCACAATGTTATGCCACTCGGTTCGCTCCTGAGATTGCCCGCTTTTATCTTTCCACCTCTCGTTGGTGGCAATGGAAAAATTGACCACCGCGGCCCCACCGGGCGTGTAGCGAAGCTCCGGGTCTTTGCCCAAATTCCCGATGAGAATCACTTTGTTGATGCTGGCCATGATGCACCTCCTTTGCTTTCAGAAGCTGCCAGCCTGATGGATCTCTCACACCGAACCTCTGGCCAAAAAAGAGCAGAGGTTCCCCCACAATGTTTAAAGGTAACGAAAATCTGAGTTCAAAGTCAAGGGTTTCTTTTGCCGCAGGCAGCCGGGTTAATTCGCTTCAAATCACCGCAAGAGAACCATTTTCCGCGTATTACCGTAACTCTCAGCCTGCAGGCGATACAGGTAAACACCCGAGGCCACCGGCCGGCCGGATGCATCCCGCCCGTCCCAGCGGACGGTGTGGTATCCAGCCATCCGATACTCGTCGACCAAAAGGATCACTCGCTGACCCAGAACGTTGAAGATCTCCAGCCGCGCCCGGCAGGATCTGGGCAAAGCGTAGAGGATCTCGGTACCGGCATTGAAGGGATCAGGATAGTTCTGGTAGAGAGCAAATTTCTTGGGAATCCCGCGGTAAGGCGATTCCCCGGCAACAGAGGTTACGTAGGCGGTGAAGGAGTAAACGCCGCCGCCCGGCGCGCCGGGCGGATCCGTCTGGCTGTTTGCGGGAACGGAAATATCCTCGGCATAAACGTAATAGTCCACCACCGTGTTGTGTGTTATCTGTCCTGGAATAACGCCCTGGTAAAGATCCTTGGTCACCAGCATGGTGTCTGCCTGCCAGATGGTGTCCAGGTCTGTCCGGTACCACAACAGGGCCATGGCGATCCCGGAGAAATCATCGATGGTCGATTGCACCGCAAACGGACCGCCGAAGCTGGTATCCGGCCAGACGGTGGTGCCGGAGATCTGTGGCATATCAGTATCCACATAAGTTGTACAGTCTGGCGATCCCGGGGCCGGTTCCCTATTGCCGGCACTGTCGGTGGCCAGGGAGTAAAAACTGTAAAAATGACCGTTCGACCCGGAATAGATGCCCGATGTGGCGGTGGTATCAGAAAGCCACTGGGAGGGGTAACTTCCATCCACCAGCACAAACACCGTGTAGGTGGCCAGCCCGGAGGCGGGAGCGGGATCGGCACCCGACCAGCTCACCACAAAGCTGGTCGTTCCCACACTGGCCGGTGAGCTGGCTTGAGAGATGGGTGCCACCGTGTCGATGAAAAAGGTCCAGCTGGTGTCTGTTTCCATGGCGTGACCATAGGGATCCTGAGCCCCCTCGATCCTGACGAAGTTCAGACCATCTCCTTTGGCCGCCGCGATGGTATCGGTGCCCGTCCAGGCCGTGGAGTCCGCAGACCAGCCGGGGTTGGCGGTAATCGTATTGGTATAATAGGGACTGACCAACCCGTAGCTCACTGCCGGCGCCACGCCCGTATCCATCTTGCGATCGAAGGTGAAGGTGAAATCTACCTCCCCCGCCGCGGTGGGAGATGGATCGCTCAAGATCAGGGACAGAACGACCGGGTCGGAATATACGGTAATAGCCTTGGAGGCCCGATTGTTGCCCTCGTTGGATTCCAGCACCTGATTGTCGGGATCTACCAGTACGTGGATCGGGTGATATCCCACCATGCCAGCCGTGCTCCACTCCACCTGGGCCACCTCGCTGGAATCCGGCTCGATGGAGAGGATGATCTGGTCGGTCCCGATCTGCGTTCCCCCCGTGTCGGGATCGCCATCGTAGAAGCGGACCAACACCGACTCCACGGCGACAAAATGCCATTTCGGGGGCGTGGCGTTGTGCACCCGGGCCTCGATGGTCACCGTGTCCCCTACCATTGGCGCAGGGGGGGCAAACTGAATGTCACCTGTGGTGATGATCAGGTCAGCCCCGGCGGCTCCGGCTCCGCTGACCGGGACGATTGTAAATCCTTTGGCGTTATGAAAAATGGTCAGGGACTCCGCATAGGCCTGAACGGCGGCCGGGGTGAAAGTCACCGTCACATCGGTGCTCTCCGATGGGGCCAGGACAAAGACCGTATCTACAAGGGTCAGAACAGTATTCGAGGGATTAATGTCCGTCACACGGAGAGTATCCGTCCCCGTGCTCTTGACCCGTAAAACCAGGGAGGAATCGCTGCCCACGACTACCTGGCCATACTTCAACGTATCGGGCACCACGGAGATGGCAACATTGTCGATGCCCTCCCCGGTGACCGAGACAACCGTGATGGCTTTGACGGCATCGCTGAATATGGTCAGGCTTTCCGCATAGTCCTGAATGGCGGCCGGGGTGAAAGTCACCGACACATCGGTGCTCTCCGATGGAGCCAGGACAAAGGCCGTATCGGAGAGGGTTATAGTGGGATCGGAGGGGTCGATATCCGTCACGTGGAGAGTGTCCGTCCCGGTGCTCTTGATCCGCATGGTCAAGATAGAATCCACACCCACCGGCACCTGGCCGTACTTCAGGCTATCGGGCACCACTAAGATGCCTGGCGCACCGGCACTCACGCCCTCCCCGGTGAGCGGAACAACGGTGGATCCTTTGGCGTTGTGCAGGATGGTCAAGTCTGCTGAATAGATCTGCACCGCCGTCGGCCTGAAGGTCACCGACACATTGGTGCTCCCCGAAGGGGCCACTGAGAAAAGCGTGTCGGTAAGCGTAAACTCGGGGGCAGAGGAATTGATATCGGCCACCCTGAGGGTATCCGTCCCCGGGTTCTTGACCCGCAGGGTCAGGATGGAATCGGTGCTCACCTGCACCTGGCCGAATTTTAAGGTATCGGGAGAGACGGAGATGGCCGGCGCCATTGTGCCGGTGGTGGTGCGCAGCCGGATGGCGATATCGGTGCTGTCGTTGGTGCCCATTTCGAACCACGTGGAACCATAGTGGCTGAGGTATGTTTTGTTCGTCTCAAACGGGCCTACATCATCGGCCACCACGGGCCATCCATAGCTCGAATTGGTGAATTTCACCGCCACATACACATCGTTACCGCTGGCCACGTAGGGAGGTGAGCTTAAGGCCACCGAATGATAGCCCACCTCGGCGTAGCTGGTATCGAGCTCGCTGGTCAACAGGGTGTCTAAAGTCCCTCCTGAGAAGGTATCGTAGATGTACACATCGATGTCCGTGGTGATGTCGTTGGTCCAAAATTCAACTCTCTTGAGCGAACAGGCAACGCTGGGAACAAATTTGCACATCCCCCATGCAGA
>DAOVRJ010000030.1 GCA_030628225.1 Candidatus Zixiibacteriota bacterium
AGATGAGGATGCGCACAACCAGTTCGTCCGGAGAAACCCACCACCTGACCCCCCCTCACCGGAATCTGACCGGGATCCAGAGAGATGTCCACGCTATAGCGCTCCAGACGCGTCTGCTCTCTTTCCACTACCTGCTGAATCGAGGGGGCGAATTCGGAGAGGTGGCCGTAGATAACCGTCTTTCCATCCTCCAGCCTTAAGTAAACGGCTTTCCCATACCCCCAGGGCGATGTTCTGATCCGCCAGACATACCCATTCCCCACGGCATAGACCTCATAGCCCACCTGCCCCCATGTTTTCAGATCGATCCCGGCATGCAGGTGACCCGAGCGATACTCGGCAAAGGTGGAGGTCAGGGCCCGGGGAGCGTCCAGAGGCCAATGATAGCTCTCGGTGCGGCACGGGATAAGGAGACAAGACAGAATTAAGGCGATTAGTAGAAAATGGTTACGGGGCATGATTTTTGGGTTGTTGTGTATGGAGACCTCAAGCTGTGCTGCGTCGATTCTTTTGCTAATTATACAATTTTCGCTCACCCTTGTCAACCCCTTATGCCCCCAAAGAGGGAAAAAACCCGCCTGTGAGAGATCACAGCCGAGCTTTCTTTGGCCGGCGGATGATTCCCAACGAAGATCCGCCTGGGCCATCGATCACCACCCGATCCATGAGTCACGCTCCTGATCAGGCAAACGAGGGGCCTGGTGGGAAAAACCACGGCTTTATCGGCCTGCCTAAAAAGATAAGGCCGGCCCTTTCTCAAGGACCGGCCTTCTGGCCGTCTATGTTATGACGGTCGCATCTCTCAGAATCCCGCTGTCACCGTGAACCACTGCGGTGCATCGAAGAACTCGGCCATGCGGTAAGCATAATCGAAGGTGATTGGCGTCGTGGGCGTCAGGTTGAACTTAAAGCCCACTCCGAAGCTGGGACCCCACAGATACTCCTGGTCGCTGCTGACAAACCCGTTATCGTAATCCGAGTTATCCTCCGCCAGGGGGTGGTCATCGCGATACGCCGTGGTGAAGGCTCCGCGCAGGAACAGCATATCGTCGTAGATATACTCCGCGGCGAAGTTGAACTGGTCATAGCTGTAGCCATTGTTCTGGAAGCTGCCCATGGCGGTGACAAGGTTGCGGTCGTCAAACAGGTAGTCGTAGGAGAGGCCCATCTGCAGGTAAGAGGGCAGATCAAAGGAAGCCAGAGTTGTGCGCACAGCCTCCTCCTCCGCGCCTTCCTCCGTGCCGGGCAGAGCCACAGCGTGTTCCAGATCCGGCCCGTCGAAGCTCATGTTGGGACCCAGGTTCATCAGGCAAATACCCAGCTTCAGGCCAGAGATCCCGCTGGCATACTGGAGTCCGAAGTCAAAACCGACACCGGTGGCATTTTCTCGCATGATCTTCTCGGAGATGAACTTTCCGGTGATCCCGAAGAGAATACGGTCGGTCATGGCCCGGGAGAAGCTCACGCCCATGGTGAGATAATTAGGCGAGAATGTGGTGCCGGTTCCATCGGGTCTCTCCACGGTGGTTTGCTCGATGTCTCCGAAACCAACGGTCTTGAAGTTAAATCCCAGATGGCCCATGTCACCTATCCTGGAGGTAACGGCGATGTATTCCACATTGATGTCGCCGATCCAGTTCAGGTGGGAGAACATGACCTCGGTGTCAGCACTGCTGGCGGCCACGCCCGCTGGGTTCCAGTACAGCGCCTCCACACCGCTGACGCTGGAGGCAAATGCTCCCCCTAGGGCGGTGCCTCTGGAGCCGACAGGAATCATCAGCTCGGTCGCACCCGCCGTGCCCTTACGAAGTCCGCTGCCGGCCTCAACACTGGCACTGAAGACGAAGAGGACCAGCAGCAAGGTGCTGAATGTTAAAACCTTCCAGGCTTTCATAGGATTGCTCCTTCTCTTTCGGTGTTCGCTCCCCTGGTGCACCTGCCCTCAGGCAGGTGCACCAAACTTTAGTCGAGCGTCCTAGTCCTATTAGAAGAAATCCAGCCTCTCTTCCGGCATGAACACGGCGAGCTTGAGAATCCTGTCGCCCACGCCGCTGATCTCTACGTGCGCGATGTACATGCCGCTTGCCACTGGAACGTCTCCCTCGTTTCTCAGATACCAATAGGCCATCGGTGTGTCCAGGGTACCCTGCTCTGTCCGCTCGTCGTTGTCGATGATCTTGACCAGGGTCCCGCTGAGGGTGAAGATCCTGATGGTCGCATCGCGGTCGGACAGGTGGGTGAAGGTGACGAAGCGATCGGTGGCGATCCTCTCCTGCGGGTTGAAACCGAAGTAGGGGTTGGGAACCACGTTGACCTTGTCCAGGTTGACCGCTTCCACAGCATCTCCGCTTGTGGGCGCTGCGGAGGAGAATGAGAACACGTCATTGGTGGTGTTGACGTAGTTGGGAATGAGCGTCCAAATGCCCTCTGTCTCCAGATACGGATGGGTGCCTCTCAACCGAGGCCAGTAGGCCCACAGGACGTCGGCGGAGGGTGCCCACATGGGATCGTCGTCGCCGTAACCGCCGGCCGTAGTCGGATCGTAGTCGCTGTTCATGATGAACAGATACTCTCTCCCGCCGTAGTCGCTGTTGTCCGGATCCCAGATCATGTTGGCTGGCTTCTCATCGGCATCGCTTTCCACAAAGGCGATGTTCAGCCTGCGGCCACCATCATCCATGTCATAGGCGCCGCCGGGGAATGTGCCCAGACCCGGCTGAACGGCGTAGCCCAGATCACGACGGTACACCTTGCAGTTGGTCTGCTCTGTGCTGCTGAAGCGGATCTCCACCTTGTGGTAATCCGCCGCCGTCAGGGTGCTGCCGAAGAACCATATGCCCAGATCGACGGCGCCGCCGAAGATGCTTCCGCCCCAATTGACCCAGCTGAACCACCGGGTGTCCGAATATTCCCAATCCTTCGCCTGGAGCGGGGGACCGGCCACCTTGACCAACAAACCTTCCACGATCTGGTAGTCCTCATCGCCAGTCTGATTAAGCTGATCGTCGAGCAGAACTTGGTTAGTGCTGGTGTTGGTCAGCCTCCAGGCGCTGGCGTCTTCATCCTCCACCTGGATTGTATGAAAGGTGACCTCATAGTTGTCGCCGGTCACAGAGAGCGGATCCAGGACGATGGGAGTGACCGTGCCGTCGCTGCCGCCGGCATGAGTCACCTCCAGGTACTCACCCACATCCACATTGGGATCCGAGTCGAACTGCTCCTGCGGGTAGATGAAGATGGCCTCCATGGCGCTCTCCACGGTGCGCGGGGCCACGGCCGGATCCTCGTTGAAAGCATAGGTGGTCACGGCGAAGTAGTAGCGGCGGTAATTGCTCAACGGCGTTTGGGTGAGGACATCTTCGTCGATGGTCAGGTATCGCTGAATCCCGCTGTTCTCGCCCCATTGCACCGGTTTCTCCAGGACCAGTCCCGTCTCGGCGTCGAAGGTCTTGTCGAAGATGATCCCGTAGTCGTCGACGATGTCGAAGGTGGCCAGGCGGGTCCAGGGACCGGAAACGGAGGAACCCTGATAGACGTTGTAGCCCTGGAACTGGTATCCGCCGAATTCGTAAGCCTCAACCTCTTCATAGCCCTCCTGCCAGGTCAGAACGATCTCCCTGTCCAGGGAAGCAATTTCCACCGCCGGCTGTGGCGGAGATGGCAATTCAAAGTCGCAGTCATAGGCGTTCTGGGCAAAGCCGTCGAAAAAGCGCAGGGCGGCCACGGCGCTGGTGTTGCTGACTCCCGGAGCGATGATCTTGGCGCCGACCACTACCTGAGTGTCGCCGGGGGCCAGAACGAAGGGTCCGGAGGACATCAGGAATCGCCGGTCGCCGGGGGCCACCGCCGAGCCATCCAGGTCCCCGGTGCCGGTCACCGGATCACCAACGAAGGCAAACGGCGAGGTCACATTGCCGTCTGAGTCGGTGTACGGGGTGCCGTCGCCGGCATATCCGTTCATGAACCAGTAGGCCTCCGAGGGAATCTCCGGGTCGTCGAAGGGGTCTGGAGCACCGTTGTAGTACCAGGCGAAGGCGGTCATGCCCAGGTACTCCCCCTCAACCTCCGGGCCCTGGAAGAAGTCAAACCCCAGGGCCGGCGGCTTGGAACCGTAGGTGGCATCGGTGGGGTTACCGTTGTAGCAGTAGCCCAGGCCCAGGGTGGTGTCGCAGCCGACCAGGTCGTCGGAGGCATCGCCCAGATCCGGGTCATCCCACAGGGCCACAAAGCAGGAGTCGAACTGCTGGGTGCCCTTGTGGATGAAGGTCCACTCGAAGAATATGATGTTGCCCATGGGATCGGCGCGGTTGAACCCGAAGACCTTGGCGTGGATCTCCACGCCCATGGGCGGTGTGCCGAACACGTTGGAATGCTGGGCGGCGTTGCTGTCGTTGTAGCACCACCACAGGGTCTGATCGCCGATGATCCCGGGATCGCCGTTCTCGTCGACGGGAGCGCCCTGATCCACGGGCCAGACATCCCAGTCGCCGGTGCCGTCCTTGTTGATCTTATAGATGCGGTAGGCCTCGTCCGCTGAAGTCCCTCCCACGGGGCCGGCCACCAGCTCACTGGAATACTCGGCGCAGGCCGTGTAGATAACGCCGTCGTCGTGTCCTATGCCGGCCAGCCACAGGCCCGAGGCGTAGTCGATGGTCTTGTTCGTTCCCTTGGGCCACTCCATGCCCGAGGCGCCGGTGATCCTGTGATCAACGATCAAACCATCGTTGGTCATGGAGCAGTCGATTGTGTTGCCGTCAAAGTGCTCGTGGCTGATCACGGTGGGCCTGGCCAGGGGCTCTCCTCCCGGCACCGAGGTGACCCGGGGGGCAGCCCACACAGTACCCACCAGCAGGAGGGTCAGCAGGGGCACCATGACGGAGCCGATGGTTGGAAACCCTCGTTTCCGGCTCATAATGTATCCTCCTCGTCTGGAAAATGGTACAAAGCGTTCATGCGCTTCATCTCATCATCTCCTGTTTAACACGGCATCAAGGGTTGAAATCGAAGCGCAGGCCCAGACGGATCTGCCTGGGCGTTCCCCAGTTATACGGATGATCGATGTAGGCACGGTACAGATCCTCCGCCGGCTCCCCACCGTTGTTGGCGATCCAATTCTGGCCTTCGGAGGTGCTCAGCCAGCCATTGTCGTCGGGAACCCCGGTGGCCTCGTAGATGCCCATGTAATCGGTAGCGCCGATGCTCAGACCGTAATTGAAGCGGTCGTTCTTGCGGTTGAAGGGGTTATCCGTGCCCAGCAGATTGATGACCCATACGTAGGCATCAAAGGTGACACCGACGAAGTTGAAAGACTTGTTCATTTTCATATCCAACTGTTGGGTCCAGTCGGTGTATGACGAGTTGATGGCCGCCACCGGGAAGGCCGTGCTGAAACGGGCCTGGAAGATGGTATCGCCAATTCTTTTCTGCGTGTATGGCAGACCACTGCCGAAAGACCAGTACAGGTTCAGGCCCATATTTCTAAACACCGGCCCATCGTCCGGCTTGCCGCGGATGTCCAGGTTGACCGATCCGGTGTGTCTCTGATCGAAATCCAGCGGGGCCACAAAGGTGGGATAGTACTCGGTGCCGATCCAGGTGACGAAGAAATTGCCCCCGGATGTGGAGCCTGTGCCGCCGGCAAACTGCAGCGTGTAGCCGGCGTGAGCCGAAATCCGGTCTGTCCGGCGAAGATCGTAGCTGATGCTGAAACCCTTTACCGACCCGTAATCCCCATTCTGATACTGAGGATAGGTGTTGGGGCTGGCCTCGTAGCGGTTACGCAAAACGATCAGATCCCGGATCTCCTTGTAAAAAGCGGAGATGTCCAGAGCAGCGTTCTCGCCTAACTGCTGACTGAGGCCGACCTCGTACTGGGTGGTCTTGGTGGGCCTCAGATCCGGGTTGCCGATATCCACCTGGTTACCCTGCAGGATCTGGCCGGCCAGGTAATCCCATCCGGTGTACAGGAAGGATAACTGCGGCTGCTGGACGAACCGGCCATACTGGGCGTGGAAGACGGTCCGGTCGGTGACCGGGAAGCCGATGCCGATCCTGGGGCTGAAACTGTGCTGGGCCTCGGTGTCCACCAACTGGTCCATCTCGATAAAACCATCCTCGTCAAGGGGAATATCGTAGGGATCTTTCAGCTTCTTATCGTTGGCGTTCATCATGTCCCAGCGCAGACCGATGTTGAGCACCAGGTCGGAGATCTCCACTTTATCCTGGAAATAAGCCGAGGCGATGATCGGGTGCTTGGCACCATCGTCGCCATCGTCCAGTGTGGCATCCGGATCCACCGGGTCACCGCCATCTCCGAAGTAAATGGGGTAGCCGAAATTGTCCGTGTAACCAGCGCGATAAGCGGCCCTGGGGTCCAGCCCGGGGTTGTCGGCCAGAGTTCCAGCGATCTGCATGGGCCTGGTCACGGAGTAGCGCCTCAAGGTGTTATAACGGTACTCAAAGCCGACTTTGAGCTCATGAATGTTCTTCACCTCGCTGGTCACATCGAACTTGATCCCCATGGAGGTGGAGCGGTTCAGGTAATAATCATCGAACACGCTGACAGAGTCGAAGATCCCCGATCCGAAGCGGTATGGATCGCCGGGGTTGGTCCCATCCATCACCAGAAAGGGCACGATGATGTCGTTGTCGTTCCAGTCAGACAAATCGCCATAGTCGGCGATGTTGCGGCCCAGAACCCCATCAGCCCGCTCGGTGCCGTGGGCGTGATAGCTGATGGTGGCAGTGTAAAAGGTGCGGGGATTGACGGCATGGGTGATTTTCCCATAAGTGGAGTAGGAGAACTCCTCATCGGTGGGATAATGGTTCATGGCCTCTTCCATGAGGGAGCGGTGTTGAGAATACTCTCTGTAATCAGAAGACCAGTAGTTCCCACCGACCTTGAACTGCAAGGGCTTCGCATCCAAAAGGAAATTGCCGTTGAACATCCACTCGCTTTCCGAGTTGTGGGGCAATGGCCCCGTCTCCGTGCCAATCTCGGCCACACCGGCGCTGTCGCCGATATCGACCAGAAAAGGATGCTTGCCCACTGTGGGCCGGCGGTCCTGAAGGAAACGCCGCTCGCCGGTTGCAAAGAACCTCAGCTTTTCGCCCAGCCCGGGGACCGGACCGCTTAAACCCATATTGTAGATATTATAACCGTAAGAGTAAGCCCCCAGATCCTCGTTTTCAGCACTGAGCCAGCTGTCGGTGATCACTTCGCCATTGATGTTGTAGGTCGGCCGTCCGATCTTGGTGCTGGTCTGGACCACGCCGGAGTTGGCAAAGCCGTATTCGGCGTTGAAACCTCCGGCCTGGTATGAGATCTCCTCCACCGAGTTGATGGGTACGTCTCCCATCCGCTCTCCAGTGCGCAGATCGTTCACGTACACGCCATCTACATAATAGGCGATCTCATCCTGTCGCCCGCCGCGCACGTGCATGGCCTCTCCCACCCTAACAACTCCAGGCTGAGTTGCCACCACAGATGAATAATCCCTCATGGGCAGGTTTTGGAAATCTTCCAGGCGTAAAATGCGCGTGGCGTTAGTGACGTTGCGGTCCACCAGAGGCCGGGCGGCCGTAACCACTACCACTTGGCCTTCTATAACGGTTTCCTCCATAGCAACATCTTGGATGGTGGTGAGGTTAACGTTCACGATGACATTCTCAATCCGGGTAGTCTTATACCCCACCACGCTCACGGCCATGGTGTATCTGCTTGGCGGGACATTCATGATAAAGAACCTCCCGTCCATACCACTGGCCGCACCCATGGTGGTTCCCTCCAGGATAACGTTGGCGCCCACCATGGGATCACCGGTTCTGGCGTCGCTGACAATGCCCATGATCTTCCCTGTGTCGCCGGCCAATGCTAAGCAGGGAAGCAAAAAACCAAGGATCAGGACACCTACCAACGGTGCAAATTTTCTGATCATGAGATAATCCCCCTTATTATCGACCATCAATAAAGATCAAGATGGCCATGATGTGAGCTCGTGCCCACGAATCTCAGCAAGTATCTTTCTCCGAGTCACCACCTCCTTCTGTTTCTCATTTTCAGCCTATTTTCTATTACGACTGTGAGCCCTTGTCGTCAGTACAACGAATAGCTGCAAACGATAAAGTAATATTTATAATGAGATTGTCAAGAAAAAACTTTACTACAATACACCCCACCTCTCTCTTTAGAGCGAGGAAATTCCAGCTTGGCAAACGATCTTTAGCCTCAAAGTTGTCTGCTACACACTATCTGGTGGCCGTATATAGTAACAACTACCAGAAATCTACACCTTTTTGGTCCATTGTCAAGATAATTTTTTGTTTACTGCAATTTTTTTTGAGTGTTGCCGAGATGAAAAATCCCTTGCCTTGCTCTATTCCATTTTGTAATTTAATTAAATTCGAACTTAACCCTCACATGAAAATGGGAAAAGGAGCACACACATGCTTAAAACCATGCGTCAAAACACGAAACTTATCCTGTGGATCATCCTGATCGCCTTTGTGGGAACGATCATCTTCGCCTGGGGCATGAACGTAACAGGGATGAAAAAGCGCCCGCGAGAAATAGTGGGTGTGATCAACAGTCAGAAGATCTCTTTTCAGCTGTTTCATAGTACTCTTCAGAAAATGCACACCCAGGCGCGAGAACGCTCGGGCCAGGAACTGGATGCGGAGGCCTCGCGCCGGCTGCGCGATGAAATCTGGAATGAAATGGTCAAGCAAATCTTGTTGGCGGAGGAGGTGGAGAAAAGAAAACTTCAGGCCACAGACGAGGAACTGCTCTATTACATCCAGCACAACCCGCCGCCTTTTATTCTGAACAACGAGAGTCTGCAGACAGATAGGAAATTTGATCCCCAGAAGTACGCGGCGATACTGGCTGACCCCAGATACGATTGGACATTTCTGGAGAACCAATATCGAGCGATGATTCCATTGCAGAAACTGCAGAGCATGATTGCAGCCACCGTTAGGGTCACCGACGCAGAGGTGTTGAACGAGTATAAGGCCAAAAATGAAATGGTCCAGACACGCTATGTGGCCTTTCTGCCGAAGAATTTTAAGGTCAATCAGGCCAAGATTACCGGGGAGGAAATCGGCCAATATTTTGACGAACACCGGGAGGATTATCACCAGCCGCGCAAGGCCAATCTGGATTACGTGTTCCTGGAGAAAATTCCCACTCAGGCAGATAAGGACAGCAGTCGGGCGGATATCGAAGCCATCAGAGAGAGAATTATGATGGGCGAGGATTTCGCTGAGATGGCCGAGGCTTTTTCCCACGGGCCTTCTGCCAAGGAAGGTGGAGATCTGGGGTTCTTTGGCCGGGGAGTCATGGACAGCGTTTTCGAGGCCACGGCCTTTGCCCTCCAAGAGGGAGAAATATCAGTTCCGGTCCGCACCACCTTTGGCTGGCACATCATCAAGCTGGAGGAAAGGCAAGGCCAGGGCAGTAAAGAGGAGGTGCACGCACGACACATTCTGCTGGAAGTCCGTCCCAGCTATGAAACGCTGCAGGCCCTTATAGCTCAAGTCAACGATCTGGTTGAGAAGGCCAATGAGATCGGGTTAGAGAAGGCCGCCCAGGCGGCGGACTTAGTAGTCAAACAAACGGGTCTTTTCCCGGAGGGCAGCAGATTCGTGCCCGGACTAAGCAGGGCCAACAGAGCCTCCCGGTTTGCCTTTTCGGAGAAGCCGGGAAAAATCGGTGGCCCCTTCGAAAACGAGAGCGGATTCTATGTGATCTCCATCCGGGAACAACGGGAATCCGGGGTACCCCTGTTGGAGGAAATCAAGGCGCAGGTCAAATCAGACCTGGTTCGCCAAAAGCAAAGCCAACTGGCTCTGGAAAAAGCTACGGATTTTGAACATCGCCTCCATGAAAACTTGACTCTTGATGAAGGAGCCCAAGAGACCTCCCTCACCGTGGAGGAGACGAAACTCTTTGCTCGCCAGGACTATGTTCCCAATATTGGTCTGGCCAACGAGTTTGTGGGAACGGCTTTTGGACTCTCGGAGGGTGAAACCAGCGGCATGGTGGAGACCAATCGCGGATACTACTTCCTGCAGGTGGTGGCTGGAGAGGATATAGAGCTGGATCAATACGAGGAACAGAAAGAAGCCTTGAAACTGGATCTGCTTAGAAAAAAGCAAAATCAGGCTTTCGGAGACTGGTTTGAGGGCGTAAAAAAACAGGCCAAAATAGAGGACTATCGCAACGACTTCTACGAAGGATAGCCTACTTTATGGCGGATGAATCCTCTGCTCCCTCCCCGAATGCATACATGTAGCCATCCATGGAGCCGACGAAGATCTGTCCCTGCCAGGCCACGGGGGATGAAACAATGGCCCTCCCGGCGTGATAGCTCCACCTGAGCTCACCGGTTTCACCATCCAGGGCGTAAAGCGTTCCATCGCTGGCACCGAAGATAACCAGCTCATAGCTGGTCAAAGGTGAACTGGGGATGGCGTTTTCCACCGTAAAGCACCACTTCAGCCTTCCGCTAGTGGCATCCAGCGCGCACAACTTGCCGTCATCAAACCCCACATACACCCTTCCGTTCCCCATGGCCGGCGAACCGGACAGCCCACCCTCCCCCTGATACGACCACATCACCTCCCCTTGCTCTCCCCTCAGAGCGTAGACCTTCCCCTCGAAGGAACCCACATAGACGCATCCCTCATGGGCAACGGGCGACCACCAGATGGCTCCGGCCAGCTGCCGCCGCCAGACCTCCCGACCACTCTCGGCCTTCAGGGCATAGAGGAAACCATCGTCCGAGCCAAGGTAGACCATCTCTCCGTCAACTGCGGCCGGTGAGTTCACCCGCCCCCCCGTCTGAAACCACCACAACTCGCTCCCATCCTCCGCAGATAACGCGTGAAAACTGCCTGATCCGGAGCTGACGAACACCATCTGGCGAGCCAGGGTCAACGATGCCGAGATATCGCCGATCTCCGCTTTCCAGCGCATGTCCCCGGTGTCCAAATCCACGGCGTATATAGTATCATCACCAAACTCCGTCCCAAAATAAACGGTCTGCCCTGCCATTGCCGGCGAAGAGGAAATGCTGGACTTTAGTTTGAGAGATCCCTGCAGCTGCCCATCCATGACCGAAAGGAGGTAAAACCTCTTGTCCAGTGAACCGAAGCAGACCGCACCACCCATCACCACCGGCGAGGAAACAATAGGACCCCTGGCGCGGAATTGCCATAAAAGCTCAAGGGGAAGGTGGAGTTGGCCGGAGTAAAAACCGGTATGCCCGCTGTTCCCGCCGAGCATGGACCAGCCCCCATCGGGCTGAAAACCATCGGGAAGACGAAGATGTGCCCGGCAGGAAAAACAGCAAGCAGCCGTCATTACGGCAAGAGCTGTGAGTAATCGCAGCTTCATTTTTCGTCTCAATAATTCCATCCGAAGAAAAATTGTACCCTCGTTCGAGGAAAGATAGTGTCGAAGTCGGTGATCTTGGCAAAATCGAGGCGAAGCACGGTGAAATAGCCCATTCTGGCCCGCAGACCGATGCCGAAGGCACCGTGGACCTGATACAGCTCCTCCTTTAGGCTGAGATTCTCATTCCAGGCGTTGCCCACGTCCAGGAAAATGGCACCTCTGATGGCCCGGAGCTCCAAATTCCCAAAGGGGAAACCCACCAGGAGGTTGTCGATCACCGGCACCCTGAGCTCATTGTTCAGCAGAATCAGCTTCCGGCCCATGAAGTGTCGACGTGGATACCCTCTCATATCCCAACTTCCTCCCATATAAAATATCTGGGGCTCTACCCCTTGACTGTAGCGGCCAACCAGCCGGACGGCATGAGAGATCCTGTGGCTTATCCGGAAATATTGACGCAAATCAGCCATTACCGCTCGGTTAAACACACGCCCCGACCGGGGTTCCCAGGTGAGTCCCAGGGTGAGCTTCATCCTGGAACCGTCCATGGGCCCCACCGGCCCCCACAGGGAAGTGTCCTTGATGAAGGAAAAATAGGAAGAGGACAAAATAGTCGATCTGCTCTTTCCGGTGTCGTAATTCTCCTTGTCCGAATTCTTCAGCAAGGTGCTCAGCTCTATTCGGTGAAACTTTGAAAACGGGTGGCTGGCGGTGACAAAAGCCCCGAACTGCCGCTCGTAATACCAGCCGTAATAGTCGTCGAAGTAATCGTCCACAAAGTGAAAGCCCCCTCCCCCGAAATTAGTGCGGCGAGATAGGTTGAAATAGCTAAAACCGAGGTTGAAGCTGGAGAGAAAATCCCGCCGGGCGCTGGCGATGTTATTGACCAGGAAATAGTACTGGTGGTCTCCCAGCATGTCCGTCAGGGCAACCTGGAAACCTCCGCCGACGCCGAAAACGGGATCATAGGAGACGGCACTCTGGGCGATGTCCAGGGAGAGCTTCTTTCGATATCTGACCAGGGAAGGGGCCCGGGGGGCAGTGAGCTTCGCCGGCCGCCAAGGATCTCCCCCATCTGACCGTAAGGCCAACACCCCGGGCTCCAGGGAATCGGGGATTCCCATGCGATAGATCTGGAACTGCTGATTCCCATAGGCGGAGAAAACAAGCTGCCGGCCATCGACGGACCAGTCGGGGTCAAAGGCACCGGTTATGATATTGGTCAGCCGATGAACACTCCGATCCCCTTCGCCGACATCCAGAATGTAAAGGTTAAAAACACCTTTCCTGTCCGAGGAAAAGGCAATACGGTCTCCCTCCGGCGACCAGGAGGGTGCGTAGTCGTTATGAGATCCCTCTGTCAGCTGCTCTATCTCTCCTTCCCCAATGCGATACAGGTATAGGCTGTGAAATCCCCGGCGGCCCTGAGGCGATCGATCCGAACTGAAAGCCAAAAACCGGCCATCGGGAGACCAACTGGGATCCCTATCGTCATAAATGTCTGCCGTCAATCGGCTAAGCGCTCCTCCCTGGATCTCCACCATATAGAGATCCACATGACCATGAAAATCTGCGCCGGAGAAAACGATTTCATCGCCCCCGGGGGACCAACATGGTGAGGACAGGGAAATTAGACTGGGGAACTTAAACTTGTGGACGACACAGCCGGTCTCTATATCCATTAAATTGAGAACGTCCGTCTCCCGCGATTTGGATATGAAGGCCAGCACTCCGTCGCCGGAAAGGTTCAGCTTGCTTCTGTGCAAGTGCAGCGATTCGAACTCCGGGCTCCGTTCGCCACGGACCAGCCTCCTCTCCTTATTTCCCTCCTCACCGGGAGTTAATAGATAGATGGCCTCGTAACCCATCCTGTTGGACATGAAGACCACTCCCTCCTCACCCAAGCCCATCGCCGGGCAAACGGCCGGTTTGAGATTAGAACCCACAGTGGTCAGTTGATCGGCCACCTGTTCGGGCATATCATGGTCCTTCATCAGGGGAAAGTAGCGCTTTTTCAGGCTATACTGCCATTGTCTGTCCAGCTCCTTCAGGGAGCAGCCCAGTGTGATCTCCAGCACATCGCGAAATTTCTTGGCCTTCCACCAATTTTCGAAAAGGCGCAGGATTTTATCCTCACCGTATCGCTGGGCGATGAACTCCACGGCGGATTGTCCTTCCTTATACATCTGAAAAGTGCCGTTGATCCGGTACATCTGTTCTAGGGGAACCAGGTTTCCGGAGATAACTGCATCTCGCATGACCATCTCGGCCCGGGCGTCCCAGCGGCCCGACCAGTATTCGGCCAGCCCCTCTATCATCCACAGGGGGGGCAGATAATACTGGAATTTGTCGTGGTCGCGGAGCACAATCCTGAGCTTGGCCAGGTTGAACACATGCACCAGCTCATGCCGGATGGTTCGATCCAAGCGAGCATAAGAACCGTTGAAGGGAATGACCACGCGACCCTTCATGAACTCCATGAACCCGCCCACACTTTCCGGCAGCATATAGGGGGTGGTATTGGTCTGTTGAAAATAATTGTGAGCGCTGTAGAGAATCAGGGGAATGGGCCGGGAGAGGGGCTGGTGAAACTTGGCGGCCAGCTCTCGGTAGCTCCTCTCGGCCATGGCCGCTGCCGCCTCGGCCAGCATCCTTTCCTGCGGATAGAAGTACACCTCGAAGTGGTCGGTTTTCATCACCTGCCACTTGAAATCGGTGTACTGTATCTTGTTCTTCCCGAAGTAAAACTGGGCCTGGCCTTCGGACAACAGGCCGAAGATACAGATCAGGCTGATGGTGAGAATGATGCTCAATCTTCTCATTATAGGCTCTTCTGCCGCTAGTAACTCCATGTTAAACGTCAAGACATGCCCTCATAATATGCTCTTCATATCCTCTAAAAATTGTGGGTTTAGGTATTGAAAGTGAAGTGTTAACAGCTAAGAGCCTTCAGACTACGTAGCCTGCTTTCTAGCCAAAACCACTAAAGTCTCGGATATCCCCAAAAACATAGGGAAAATCTTAACTCTCTGTAAGTTTGCTGATTTTAACTCTACCTCGATCTCCCCAAGACTTACTGGATACCAAGAGGTTTTTTTCATTAACCTCTTCTTTTTCCTCAAAAATCCTTGCCGACAATTTCTATGACTATAGGCGATAATCACGAACGACTTACTTGTCCTTCTAAATTCGTTGAGAACTCTTTCTCTGACTAAAGGGGGCAGATGACCAAATAGGCGAAGGCAAATGGCTAAATCGAAATAATTATCTTCGAAAGATAGAGATTCTGCATCTCCCACATTAAGTTTTACCTTGTTTTTATAAGAAGAGTTACTTCGTTTCGCGGCTGCTTGCTCTATCATTTCACGCGAAATATCTACACCTTCTACTTGGAAACCTTTCCTGGCTAAAAAGAGCGAAAGCCTACCTGTACCACATGGCAAATCTAATAATTTTGCAGGTGGCGTTATGCCCGCTTGTTTTATAGACTTATCAATTAAAGCTTTCTCCCGCCTGTCTATAAAATAGCCCTTAATATTATGAAATCGCTCCCTATCATACTTTCTAGCAACTTCTCTATCGCTGTAGTATTTTCTTGCTTTATAA
>DAOVRJ010000129.1 GCA_030628225.1 Candidatus Zixiibacteriota bacterium
ACCAACTCTTATGCCAAAAAAGAGCAAAAAAAATCCCCAACTCAAATCTCTCTAAGTTGGGGTTTCAAGACTCCTTCCAGTCCAGGAGATAACGGTTATCGTCCTGTTACCAAAAGGGACACCCAGAAACGCAGCTTTCCTCGTTCACACTGTTTCCCTGACTCTTCTCCAATCCTTTAAAACATCGTCACATCACTTCCGACTTATGTACGCAATAAAGTTGGTACCTTTCTACCCAATCACTGCCCTTACTCCAGGACACCCCGAAAGCTTTTTCGATGAACCGGACATGGTCCGTAATGCCGCAGAGCGTTTAGATGCATTGATGTGCCATAGCCTTTATGGCGCGCAAATCCATACTGGGGATGATCTTTATCCATACGAACCATGATCTCATCTCTGGTCACCTTGGCCACCACTGAGGCCGCCGCCACAGAGAGAGAACGGGCATCTCCACCCACCAGTGCACATTGAGATACGGTAACTCCCGGGATGGAGAAAGGTCCGTCAATAAGCAGTCGGTCCGGCTTGATCGATAAAGACGCCAGAGCCCGACGCATTGATTCCCACGTTGCCTTAAGGATACCCACAGCATCTATGCGATTGGCGGATACAATACCCACACCCACAGCTTGGGCATTTGCCCTAATATGCCGGGCATATGTCTCTCGCTCACCGGCGCTAAGCCGCTTCGAATCATCCAGCCCCAACCAGTTACACGGCCAGGGAAGGATCACAGCGGCGGAGACCACCGGTCCTGCCAAGGGACCCCTTCCCACTTCATCCAAACCGGCAATAGCCCGCGCGCCTGCCCGGCGCAGGTCTTTCTCCACGGTGGTTAACTCTCGCAGACGCGCCTCCGCTCTGAGACGTTTATCACGCAATCTTCGAAGAGTATGCTCCAGTTTCTGTGCGCCGCGACGAGGATCCCGCCGGAGACGTTCCCGGATCTCCTGATCGATCTCTCCACCACGACACAAGAGGTCCCGGATCTGAGAGATAGTCATCTGAGCGATCCTCGCGGATACTGACACAGAGCACACCTGCCCGAGAATCACTTTTTCTCTCGGATTCGCGCGCTCTTTCCCTTGAGCGCTCGCAAATAGTACAATTTGGAACGCCGCACTCTCCCCCGTCTAACTACATGAATATCGGAGATATTCGGAGATTGTAGGGGAAATATCCGCTCCACACCGATGCCGCCGCTGATCTTGCGCACAGTGAAGGTCTCGTTTGTTCCTGAACCCTTGCGCCTGATGACCACACCCTGAAAAATCTGTGAGCGCTCCTTTTCGCCCTCCTTCACTAAAACGTGTACCTTCACGGTATCGCCAGGCGCGAAATCGGGTATTTTATCCTTCAACTGTTTCGACTCCAAATGACGAATTACATCCATAGCCAACCCCTGTCTGGTGTTCATGCCAGCACCCTGCCAGCAAGTTTATTCTATGCCACGATTCTCTTTCTTAATCTGGGCGATAAGTCGTTTATCTTCCTTCTTCAAAGAAATATTTTCCAGGAGGTCCGGTCGTCTTTGAAGGGTTTTTCTAAGAGCCTCCTTTTTTCGCCATATTCTGATCTGTTCGTGATCCCCTGATAGCAAAACCTCCGGCACGCTGAGATCCCGAAAAACCCTTGGTCTGGTAAATTGAGGTGCATCCAGGATTCCCTGGAAAAAAGAATCGTTCCACGCCGACTCCTCATCACCCAGGACGCCGGGAATCAGACGAACCATCGAGTCGATGACCACCATAGCAGGAAGCTCCCCCCCTGTCAGAACGTAATCGCCAATAGAGATTTCCCTGTCCGCTATGGTGCGAATTCTATCATCCAGTCCCTTATATCGCCCGCAGATAAAAAGCAGTCTCTTTCCCACCGCCAAGGACTTTGCTATCCGCTGTTCATAATGCTCTCCCTGGGGGGTGAGCAAAACAACCAAACCCGGAGAAGCCTGACTCTGAACGGCCTCCACGGCCCTGAATACGGGCTCTGGCTTAAAGATCATTCCCGGACCACCGCCAAAGGGATAATCATCTACGGTGCCATGCTTATCCTGGGCATATTGGCGGATGTCGTGGAGAAATATCTGGATCAGCCCCCGCTCTTGGGCCCTTTTGATGATACTCTCGTCCAAAAATCCATCAAACATCCCCGGGAAGATCGTCAAGACATCAATTCTCACCGAAGACCCTTCTTTCACTCCAACAGACCCTCTGGGGGATGAATGATCATCCGCCCCTCAATAAGGTCTATTTCTTTGACGATCTCTTTAACGGCGGGTATGAGCATCTCATCCTGTCCATCCCCCACGCAATAGAGATCGTGAGCGGCTGTGGGTAGAATCTGGCGAACCTCTCCCAACACCCTTCCATCCTCGGTAACCACCGTCAGACCAACAAGCTGAAAACCATAATATTGCCCTGCGGGAAGAGACGGAAGGCTTTCTCGAGACACAGCCACCTCCCAACCCCGAAAGCGCTCGGCAACAACAGGCTCGTCCAACTCATGAAACTTCAATATAATAAAACGACCTTGCTGGCGCACCTTCTCCACGGAAAGATCCTTCACCTGCCCGGCCTTCACCAACCACAAACGGTCGAAGTGAGCCAAGAGCTCCTGCACATCGAAAAAGGGCATCATCCTCAACTCACCCCGAAGACCGTGGAGTTTGGTAATCTTGCCGATGGCCATCAGATCATCTTTCATCCGAAACCCCATTCGGTGGAAACGATGCAGCATCTATTCCAAAATCTCCAGAACCGCCCGTTTCCCCATTTTCGCTGAGGCGGCATTCACCAAAGTCCGAATGGATCTGGCCGTCTGTCCCTTCTTGCCGATTACTTTTCCTAAATCTCCGGGTCCAACACGCAACTCATAAACGGTCGTCTTTTCACCCTTAATCTCGTTAACATGAACTGCATCTGGTTCGTCGACAAGAGACCTCGCAATAAGCTCTATCAACTCTTTCATCGCTGGAGCCTCCTTTGCGTGCCGTCCGCCTCTGTGGCAAAAAACCTCTGAATTAATCACCTTCCTCTCAGTTAAGACTTACCTTTGGTGGTTTTTTTTTCTTCTGCCTTGGCAGATGAGCCCTTCTTCGCTGATGTCTTTTTCCCCTCAGCCTTTCCTTGGGTCTTGGACCCTTTCGCTCCTGCGGCCGCTTTCTTCACATCCTTTTTCGCCTTGGACTTCTCTGGTTTCTCCACGGACGCAGTTTGCTCCTTCACAACCTTCTCTTCTCCGACAGCCCTCTCCTTCTTCGCTGTCTTCTTTTCTTTGCTTACCTTCTCCACCTTGGCTGCCTTCTCCTCTTTCACCATCTTTTCCTCTTCGACAGCCGGAGGCTCAATAGGCATCTTATCTTCCTTGGCCTCCATGGCCAGCACTTCTTTGAGCTTCTCTTCCACAACCTCTGTTACCTGAGGCTCTTTCTTAACCCTAGTCTTTAGCTTGGGCATCTCCAGGTGGGAAACATCTTCTCCCCGCTTGAGCATTCCCCATTTTCTACTCAGTCCCAACCTGGACAGCAATTCCTGCACCGGAGTGCTGGGTTGAGCACCGTTGCTCAACCACGCGAATAGCCTCTCTTCCTCAATCACGATGTCCGGCGGATCTCTCATGGGATTGTAATGCCCAAGATTCTCAATATACCGGCCTCCTCTCGGCTTTCTGGAATCGGCAACAACAATTCGGTAAAAAGGTTTCTTCTTGGCACCCATTCTGCGAAGTCGTATTCTCACCGACACGCTCTTCACCTCCTCTTATGAACAGTTCCTGCTTACCTGTAAACTCGACCTTTTCTTCGTTTGCTCCTCATGGAAAGCAAATTTTTCTCCCAGCCCCTTTCCCCCATACCACTGACCATCTTCTGAATCATGGCGAACTGTCGCAATAGCTGGTTCACCTCCTGCACGGTTCTTCCACTGCCAGCGGCGATTCTCCGTTTCCTGTTGCCCTCGATTATCTTGGGATTCTCCCGCTCCTGTGCAGTCATGGAGTTGATCATAGCCTCCACCCGAACAAGAGCTTTCTCATCCACAACAATCCCGCTGGCCTCGAACCCCGGCACCAGATCCAGCAACCCATCCAATGGTCCCATTTTCTTCAGCTGATGGAGCTGGCTCAAGAAGTCATCCAGAGAAAATGTCTTCTGGCGAAGTTTCTCCTCCAGCTTCCGCTGCTCTGAAAGATCCATGGTCGCCTTGGCCTTCTCCACCAGGGTGACCACATCGCCCATGCCCAGGATACGGGAGGCCATCCGATCCGGATAAAAAGGCTCCAGGGCATCCAGTTTTTCGCCCATTCCCACATATTTTATGGGCTTTCCCGTCACCGCTCTTAGAGATAAGGCGGCACCGCCCCGGGCATCGCCATCCATCTTGGTCAACACGACCCCACTCAGGTCCAGGAGAGCATCGAATTCCTTAGCCAGATTGACGGCCTCCTGACCGGTCATGGCATCGGCCACCAGCAGGATCTCATCGGGGGCCACTTTGCGGCGAATATCAACCAGCTCCTGCATCATCTCCTTATCGATGTGCCACCGGCCAGCTGTATCCAACAGCACAGCATCGATTCCCTCCCGACGGGCCCGCTCCTTGGCTTTGGCACAGATCTCCACTGGCTTCTTTCCGGATGCCACATATACCGGAACCTGGATCTGCTCGCCCAACAGGCTCAGTTGATCCCCGGCCGCCGGGCGATAGACATCGGCGGCTACCAGGAGGGTTTTCTTCCCTCTAGAACGAAGATGCAGGGCTAATTTCCCGGCCACCGTGGTTTTACCACTCCCCTGCAAGCCCACCAACATGATCACCGTCGACCCGGAGGAGCTCAGATCCAGGGTACTGGCCTCTCCCCCCAGAAGCTGAACCAACTCGTCGTGGACGATCTTCACCACCACCTGGGCCGGTCTAACGCTCTTCAGAACTTCCTGTCCGATGGCCTTCTCTCTAACTCGCCGGATAAAATCCTTGGCCACCTGATAATTGACATCGGCCTCCAGCATGGCACGGCGCACGTCGCGCAGGGCTTCATCGACGATCTTCTCCGACAACTTGCCCCTACCACGCAAATCGCGCAGGGCCGAGTTGAGGCGTCGCGTCAATTCCTCGAACATGGTCCTTCCTTCTCTGTTCCCCGAAGAAAGCGAACAGCTTGCTCGTAGTCAGGGCTGTTAAAAATGGCCGAGCCGGCCACCAGAATACGGGCCCCGTTCTCTATCACCGTTTTTGCCGTGGTGGGGTTAATTCCACCGTCCACCGCGATCTCCAGGTCCTCCATCCCCTGATGGTCCAAAGAATCGCGCAGTCTTTTTATCTTTTCAGCCACCGACCCGATGAACTTCTGGCCTCCAAAACCGGGGTTCACACTCATCAACAGAATTTGATCCAGCTCACCGTAAAAAGGCTCCAAAACGGCCAAGGGCGTGCTTGGATTCACCGACATGCCCACTCTGCACTTCAGGCTGCGAATCAGCTTCAGGGTGCTGTGCAGGGAAACCGGAGCCTCATAATGGATGATGATCGTGTCTGCTCCGCTGCGCACAAAGGCCTCGGCGAACAGATCTGGCCGCCGGATCATCAGGTGCGCCTCCAGGGGGAGATCTGTCAACTGATCCACAGCCTTCACAACCAGGGGACCAAAGCTGATGTTTGGCACGAAACTGCCATCCATCACGTCCAGATGGATCAGGTTCACCCCGGCCTTCTCCACGGCCTCGATATCCTGCCGCAGGCACCTGAAATCAGCGGCCAGGAGTGAGGCCGCTATTTTTACTGCCTGCTGTCTTTTCGGCATTGAGCTATTCGGCACAATTGGGCTCTGGCCGTCTCCCGAGCCCAGCCATCGGCGGCCAGAATTCCGGCCATATCGGGATGGGCGACGAGCCGGTGTCGTCCCATGGTTTCGCGAATCACCGTTGGAATATCAGTGAATCGAATCTCGCCATTCAAGAATGCTGGAACAGCCTCCTCGTTGGCAGCGTTCAACACCGCCGGCATTGTGCCCCCCGACTCAGCGGCATCATAGGCCAGTTGAAAACAGGGGAATTTATCCCGGTCGGGCCGCTGAAATGTCAAAGCTCCCACCTGGGCCAGATCCAGGGCAACCTGAGCACTCTGCTCTCTCTGGGGGTAGGTCAGGGCATATTGAATGGGCAAACGCATATCCGGCAAGCTCAACTGGGCCAGTATCGAGTTGTCGGAAAATTCCACCAACGAGTGAACAATGGACTGCTCGTGAATTAACACCTCAATCTGAGAGATGGGAATGCCGAACAACCAATGGGCCTCGATGACCTCCAGACCTTTGTTCATCATGGTAGCGCTATCAATACTAACCTTTTGACCCATCTCCCAGGTAGGATGCGCCAGGGCCTGACGGGGAGAGACAGAGGCCAATTCCCCTGGGCTTAATCTGAGAAAAGGGCCGCCGGAGGCAGTTAGTATTAGCCTCTTTACACCCCTCCGATCCTGATTCTGCAAACACTGGAAGATGGCGCTATGCTCGCTGTCGACGGGGATCAGTTCGCCTCCCGTCTCGGCTATCATACCCATCACCAGCTCTCCCCCCATCACCAGGCTCTCTTTGTTGGCCAGGGCCACTCTCTTGCCAGCCTGGATAGCGTGCATAGTGGGGGTCAGACCCGATGCGCCCACCAGTGCGTTCAGGACGATATCGGCCTCGGGTAATGCAGCCACCTCCTCCAATCCTTGAGGCCCTGCCACTACCCGAGTCCCGTCAATCTGAATCCGGTCGGCCAGCGCTGGATCGCCTATGGCCACCACCTGGGGCCGGAACTCCTCGGCCTGTTGGTGCAGAAGCTTCACGTTCCGATTCGCCGTCAGACCGCAAACGGAAAAACTTCCCCCAAGCCGTCGAATGACGTCCAGAGCGCTTGTCCCGATAGATCCCGTTGAGCCAAGTATGACGACGCGCCGCATGTCTCCCTATCCGTTAACC
>DAOVRJ010000230.1 GCA_030628225.1 Candidatus Zixiibacteriota bacterium
GCCGTGCACGTCTTCGGCAATCCATGCAACATCGAAGCCCTGGAACGGGTCGCCCATGATCACGGACTAAAGCTGATCTTCGACTCCGCCCATGCTTTTGGGTCTTCTTACAATGGACGCGAAATTGGTAGATTCGGCGATGCCGAGGTGTTCAGCTTCCACGCCACGAAGATGCTTCCCGCGGGCGAGGGGGGCGTTGTGGCGACAAACGACGACCAGCTGCGTCAGAGATTGTCGTGGGGACGCAACTTCGGCAATCCCGGGGACGATGATTGCCGTTTCGCCGGGCTGAATGCCAAGATGACCGAGTTCAGCGCCATTCTTGGGTTGGAGGGTTTAAAGCGCATTGAGGCTCATATTTGTCACAGAAATGAGGTGGCCAACTTATTTATGGCCAGGTTGAGCAGGGTTCCCGGCCTCACCTTTCAGAAGATCACACCCGGCTGCCAGAGCACATATCAATTTTTCTCCATCCTGATAGATCCCAACACCTTCGGTTTGAACCGAGATCAGTTGAACCAGGCTCTGAGAAGAGAAAACATCGTCACCAGAAAGTATTTCTACCCCCCCATGCACCGGCATCGGGCTTATCAAGAACTCCAGAATCGATATGATGGCAAACTCCCTGTTACCGGGGCTGTTTCCAATAACATTCTCTGTCTGCCGATATGCTCGCACATGACAGGTGAGGATGTCGGGAAGATCGCTTTGGCCATCGAGAGAATTCATCACTATCACAATGAGGTTCAACGAAAATGCCGTGTATGTTGATCCTATCTTTTTGTAGGACAGGCGATGACGAGAAGAAGGCCAGTATACCTATGTAAATATCAGATAAAGTCTCACATCTTTTGGCTTTATTTATGCTGCAATACAAGTAACATCACAATATATTGTGGTCAAATCTGCTGTCAACAGACGATTTGCATTTCAGACCGCAGAAAAAAAGTTAAATGCTTATCAGTTATCTCATCTCTTCAGTCTTTTCGATGTTAAAGGATCGGAGGGTATGATGAAGACCATATTGGTGACCGGGGGAGCAGGTTTCATCGGCAGCAACTTCGTCAATTGCATACTGGAGCAACGCCCGGAGTATCGGATCATCGTCCTGGATGCTCTAACCTACGCCGGGAATTTGCACAACTTCAACAAGGAAAACTGGAGCAACCCGCGTTTTTCCTTTCGGCAGGGGAATATCAAGGACAGGGAGACGGTCGAGGAAAACATCCGCGATGCCGATGTGGTCCTGCACCTGGCCGCCCAGACCCACGTGGACAACTCCATCCTGTGGTGCGATGAGTTCATCAACACCAACATCAAGGGAACCCAAGTTCTATTGGACGCGTGCAAAAAATATCCGGTGGAGAGGTTCATCTACGTCTCCAGCTCGGAGGTATACGGATCGGCCCAGTCGGTGCCCATGACTGAGGAGCATCCTATGAATCCCCGGAGTCCTTACGCCGGGACCAAGACCGGGGCGGACCGGTTGGCCTATTCCTACTTCGTGACCTATCAACTGCCGGTGATCATCCTGAGACCATTCAATAACTATGGTCCCAATCAGCACACCGAGAAATTGATCCCCTGCTTTGTCAGCAAAGCCCTGGATGATCAGTCACTCCCTCTGCACGGGGACGGAAGTGCTTCCCGGGATTGGCTGCACACGAAAGACACCTACCGGGCGTTCATCCGGGCCATCGAGGCCGATCTGGATAAGGTGGCCGGACAGGTTATCAATATCGGTTCCGGCGTGGAGACCAGTGTGGCGGAGATCACCCAACGGATCCTGCACCACCTGGGCAAGCCAGCCTCGCTCATACAACCGCTGCCTGACCGCCGGGGGCAGGTGAGACGGCACTTCGCCTCCACCCAAAAGGCCAAGAGCCTGCTGGATTGGCAGGCGGAAATTCCCTTTGAACAGGGATTGGAGATGACCATCCAGTGGTATGTGCAGAACAGGGACTGGTGGTCGAACCTGAAGAGCTTCCCCCGGGAGCGGTCGCTGGATGAAGAAATAGCAAGAGCAATAACAGAGCCGAAGAGGGTGTTGGGATTCGTTCGTACTGAACTGAGGTGAATTGTAATTCTCCAGATCTGGTGGTTTACTGATGTATACACTCATTCTGATCTTACTTGTCTCCTTCATCGTATCCTTCATTACAGTGCCGCTGATCAAAAGACTGGCGCCTGTTGTAGGTGCGATGGATGTGCCGCAAAGCTCCCTGCAGATACATACCAGGCCCATCCCCCGGCTGGGAGGGCTGGCCATTTTCTTTGGCTTTATGGCGGCAGTGCTGGCGGCCATCCTGTTCGGCAATCCGATCAGCGCAGAGGCAATAGGACTGATGCTGCCGTTGCTTGTTGCGGCAACGGCGATGCTTCTCCTGGGAACGATCGATGACATCAGGGGCTTGCAGCCTTATCACCGGTTTGCGGTTCAGATCCCGGTGGCCATCTTGCTCATCCTTTTTGGGATCAAGGTCAACATCCCCTCGCTGCTTCCCCTGGGCGTCGCCCTGACCGTTTTCTACGTGATCGGCTCGTGCAATTCCATGAACCTTCTTGACGGTGTCGATGGACTGGCCGCCGGAGTCACGGCCATCGCCTCGCTGGCTTTTGGCATCGTCTTTCTGATACAGGGCCAGACCCTGGGTCTAATCTTATCTATCGCTCTGTTGGGCAGCACCCTGGGGTTCCTGCGGCACAACTTCGCACCCGCCTCGATATTTATGGGCGACTCGGGCAGCCTGTTCCTGGGTTTTATGCTGGCCGTGCTGGCCATTCTCTATTTGCGGACCGTGAACGATATGATGACCTTCCTTGTGCCCATTGCCATCTTAGGCGTGCCGGTGTTCGATACCGCCTGCACCCTGATCCGCAGATCCATCAATCACCAACCGCTCATGCCCGGCGACAGGGGGCATTGTTATGACAAGTTGATGGCCGGGGGACTCACCACAAAGCAAAGCGTGTTCGTCGTCTACGGAATGGGAATTGTTTTCGCCATCACGGGCATACTGTTCACTGAGATCGGCGTCGGTCCGGCCCTGATCCTCCTGACGTGCGAGATGACGGTTTTGGTCTTCATGATCCTCAAGTTCGATATGCTCAGCCTGAAACAGCGCAGGCAGCATAAGGTCGTTGGAAAGTTAAGTGTTGATGTTTCTAAATAGCTTTTTCTTCATGGTCCTTCACGATGCGAGAAGACGATGAGGAAACTCTTGGAACGCCGTCCCGTGGAGCGATAGAATTCAAAAGGCAGGATTTCTCTGGTGAGAGGTTCTGCTTTTTCGCTTTTATCAAGAACGATTTTTCCTGGCACCTAAATTCACCATGTAGGATTAACGACCATAATGAAATAGGACAAACCGCCACACCCTCAGCGGATTTTTTTACTTGCGCCCGGTGGCGATGCCGAATATCTTTGTGTCAGGATATATCCTACATCCAATAAGCCGTTGTCTGATTGAGTACTCTGTGTAAACATGGTGAACAAGAGAAAACTCGGGGTCGAGAGGGGCAAATTTAAAATTTGCAGTGTTCAATTTGCAATTTTCAATGAGTCTTTTTTGAGGGGGAAGTTTCCCCCTCGCTCCGGCTGGCGTGCCTTCGGCACCGGGGCGCTATCGGCGGCTGCGCCACCGATGCCGTTTTCCTTCACGTCAACCGGCCGCGCCCCTCGCCGTCCTCCGCTACCCCCTCTGCGGAGCGATTTAGCTGAAGCTCTCAGTTGAGGTCTGTGGCCGCGGAGACACAACACGCTCTGACCTTTAGGCTGCAACCCAAGGGGTCGAGGATTCAAGGATTCCAGGGTTCAAA
>DAOVRJ010000188.1 GCA_030628225.1 Candidatus Zixiibacteriota bacterium
CCCGAAGATGGCCAGGACCATGTTGTTGGGCACATAATACCGCTTGTATGCTTCCTGCAGGTCTTCTCGGGTCAGAGCCGCCACACTGGTCTCGTTGCCCACAGGCACGAAACGGTAGGGGTGCTCACGGAAAAAGGTTTTTTTGAAGAAGACCTCCGACTGGGTTCTCCAGTCGTCGTTCTGCCGCTCGATCTGTGCCAACAGGAGCTTGCGCACCTTTTCCGTCTCCTCCGCGTCGAAAACGGCATTCTGAAGCATGTCGGCAAAGATATCCAGGCCCTCCTCCATGTGCTCCCGGAGGACCTCCACGGAGACATGGGTGAGATCGTTGCCCGCCGAGGACCCTATCTTCCCGCCCATGGTGTCGATCTCCTCGGCGATCTCCTCGGCGGTGCGCTTCTTGGTGCCCCTGCGCAGCATCCGGGCGGTGAAATTGAACAGGCCGTTGTTCTCCTGGTTCTCATAGAGCACACCGCCCTTGAGATAGGCGTGCATGGAGACCAGTGGAAAGTTAGGGTTGTTTTTCACAAGAAGCGTAAGACCGTTGTCCAGGACAACTTTTTTCACCTGTCCGGCGGCACCCACCGTCGCGGCCCGCTTCTCTCCCTCGGCGGGCATCTCGGTCCCCGTGGGCCTGAGCACGGCCACGGTCATGGCCTCGTCCCTAAAATAGGTGCGCACCACCCGGCGGATGTCCTCAGCAGTTACCTCCCTGATCTTCTCCAGATAGGCCTCGCTGAACAGGGGGTTGCCCGCCCGGATAAGATCCTGGCCGATCTGCATGGCCTGATCTTCTGCCGTCTGGTTGGAAAAGACCTGTTCGCTAACGCGCTGATTCTTTGCTTTCTCCAACTCCTCCACCGCCACCAGCTCATCCCGCAAGCGGTGCATTTGTTCCAGGATGGCTTTTTCCGCCGTCTTCACGTTCTCCACATCCAGACTGGACAATACGGTGAAATCGGCGGCATTGTAGCACGGGTTATAGGAATTTGCGCTGATGGTGTGAACGAGCTGCTTGTCGTTCCGCACCGTCTTGACCAGCCGGGAGCTCTCCCCGCGGCTGAGGATATCCTCCAGCAGGTGCAGGGCATAGAGATCCGGGTGGGTGACCTTCACGGTGCGCCAGCCCATCATCATGTAGGTGGTCTCGATATCCATCTCGTCGGTCACCCGCCGGGTGCCCATCTGCTTGGGATCGGTCTGCAGATAAATCTGGCGCAGCGGTCTTCGGGAAGCATGGCCACAATACTTCTCCACCAGGTCCAGGGCCGTCTGGGCATGCACATCTCCGTCGATGACCAATATCACGTTGTTGGGCACATACATGCGGTTGTAATAGGTAACCAGTTCGTCTCGGGTGAGGTTTAAAAACATGTCTTTGTAGCCGATGGTAGGATGGTGCTCCGGGTGTTTGATGAACATGGTAGCGTTGTAGAGCTTACCGATCCTCCGTCGCGGCTCATCCTCGCCCATCTCGATCTCCCGGGTGATCACCCCGCGTTCTCTCTCCACCTCTCCAGGATCGAAGACGCAGTGCAGCACCCAGTCGGAGACCAGATCTATGGCCGTCTCCAAGTGCTGTTTCGAGGTGGAGATGTAATAGGCGGTGTGGTCGCTGGTGGTGTAGGCGTTGGAGGCCCCACCCAGGATGTTCAGAAGCTCGTCTGACTCCTCCTCCGACCTCTTGATCGTGGTGCCGCAGTGGACCAGGTGCTCGCAGTAGTGGGAGATTCCCGCCCCCAGAAATTCCTCCTCGAAGATATGACCGGCCCGGACATAGGCCACCACTGTGACCACGGGGGCGGTGTGATTTTCCTTGATCACTACGGTCATGCCGTTCTTCAGGGTGGTGTTGATCATCTGGGCCTGAGAGACCCCGGCGATGGCCAGCAGAGCCAGAACCGCCATGAGACCGATGACGAAAGTGTTCCGCTTCATTCCGTTTCCTCCCGCTTAGGTGAATGATCTCTTTCTTTGTCCGAGTGATCTATCATTCATCCTACGATCTTGCTCATTCCAAGTTTCCTAAAATCACACGACCGTTGAAATCGCCAGAAGAAGAAAAACCGCCCTCCATGGCGGTGAATCCGTGAGCGCACATGAAAATTGAACCGCTTGATCCGGGAGAGATTCTAATTCCCGGGGGTTTCCTCAGTTCCGGAAATTCATGTCTTGCCCTCAAGAGAATCCAGAATCTCCTCTGCCTGCCGCAGATCGCCCTGAGCCTCTAATTTCCGGAAGATGTCCCGGGCTTTTCCGGCGGCCTCCCGAGCCTGAGGGCCGCTCCCGGCCTCGCGGTGCAGCCGGGATATCTCCAACAGGCTGCGGCCCATCTCCTGCTCCATGCCCAGTTCCTGGAATATTCCCAGGCTCTTCTCCAGCTCCAGCCCCGCCACATGCAACAATTTATCCCTCCCGGCCCCCTCGGCCTCGACGGCCATCCGTCTCCGCACCTCCCCCCAGACCATTCTGGCCAGGCCCTCGTTGCTCTTCTGCCCTGCTCCCGCCGCCAAGGTCACCGCCTCATCGACCATCTTCTCCGCTTTGTCGAGTTGACCAAGATGGGCGCAGGCCTGAGCCAGATAACTGCAGGTAATGGATTCAAAATCGCCCAGGCCGAGCTCCTTCTGTAGCTCGAGGCTCTTGTTGAGAATGTCACAGGCCCCGGCGTGGTCACCGGATTCCAGACATACCAGGCCCAGGTTTGTCAGGGACATGGCCACCCCATGGCGGTTGCCGATCTGCTCGCGGATCTCCAGGCTGTGCTGGAACATCTCCCGGGCTTTCTGGTAGTCGCCCCGGTCCTGGGCCAAGCTGCCCAGATTGTTGTACAGACCGGCCACCCCCAGTTTGTAGCCGATCTGCTCGAAGATCTCCAGACAGCGCTGGTACATCTGGGCGGCCTCTTCCTTCTTGCCCTGATTCTTGTAAGCAATACCCAGGTTGTTGTAGGAGAGGGCGATCCCCCAGCGGTCCCCTGTTTTCTCGCGCAGCTCCAGGCTGCGCTGATGCATCTGGACGGCCCGCTGGTAATCTCCCCGGCTGCGGCTGACCACCCCCAGGTAGTGATAGCCCGCTGCCTGATGCCCCAGGGCTTCAGTCCCCTCCAGAAGGGCCAATCCCTTCTGGATCTCCTCCTCCGCCTTCTCCAGCTCACCCATCTTGTAGCGCACTGCTCCCCGATCGATGCAGATGCGGCCCATCTCCCTGCGGCCACCCGGCTCCTCAACCATGTGCCCCACACCCTCCTGAGCCCTTTGCAGGGCGGCAAGCGCCTCATCGTACTTCCCCTGTCGCTCCAGAACGCCGCTGGTCTTCCGCTGGAGACACGAACACACATTTCCGGACAGCCCATCCAGCTTCAGGGCACTGGCCAGGGACTCCACCGCCTCATGATGTTTGCCGGTGAGGGCGTAGATATCTCCCAGATTCTCATGGACTTTCGCTAGGTAGGCGGTTCTCTCCTGCTCAACTTTCCAGGAAAGCTGCCCGGAGATCTGCAGAGCTTTCTTAAAATGGCCGATAGCCTCGGCGTTAGCGAAAACTCGCTTGGCCCTCTCTCCGGCTTTGATCAAAAAGGGCAATGCTCCCTTCAGATCTCCGCCCTCCACCAAGTGGTGAGCAATCCGGGGGATCACCTGTTTGTCCTCGGAGAAGTGGTCCCGCAGATGCTTCCCCACCAGCAGGTGATATTCCAGGCGCAGCTCGGGAAGGATCTCCTGATAGAGCAGGTCCTGAATTCTGGCGTGATCGAACCGATAACGACGCTCCACCGTGTGGATGATGTGATGCTCCCGTTCAAGGCGCTGCAGCTTCTTGAGCAGTTGAATGCGGTTGAGGCCCAGACACTCGGCGACGGTTGCCGAATCGAACACTTCACCCTCCACGGAGGCCAGCTCCAGGATCTCCCGCTCCTCTTCGTTTAATCGCTGAAGCCTGCGCTTGATGACATCGTGCACCTTGGAGGGAATGGCCAGGTTCTGTGAGCTCTCCCGAAGGTGGAAGGTGTCATCATCCCGGTAGATCATCCCCTCCGCCCTCATCAGCTTCAGGGTCTCCAGAACGAAAAGGGGGTTCCCCTCCGTCTCGGCGAAAAGGACCTGGTAGAAATCCTCCCCGAACTCCGCGCCGGCAAATAGCGAGCCCACCATGGGCACCAGATGCTCGCCGCGAAGTCTCTCCAGAGATATCTGGCGAACCAGACCCTCGCGGTTCATCTCCTGGCTCACCCGGGGCAATAGCCGCGAGCTCTCGTCCCCGGGCAGGCTCAGGTCTTCCGGCCGGTAGGTGCCCACCAACAGCACTTTTGCCCGACGTATCCATCGGGAGGTGAAGTGGAACAGACTCAGAGTGTCCTCATCGGCCCACTGCAGATCGTCCACGAACAGGATCAACGGCCTCTCGGCGGCCACCCGCTCGATGAGCCTGTTGATAGTCTGCAACAGCTCCTCCCGGTTAACCACCTTGGCCTTCTCATGGCCCTCCAGGTTGAGGAAGATCTTCAGCACCGAGAGCTGGGCTTTCAGTTCCGGCGCCTTTTTTTCCAGAAACACCTCTAAATTCTGGACACCCTGCACCCCTTTTATCTGAAAGTACTCCTGGATAATCTCCACGAACGGCTGATAGGGATAGCTGCTCATCTTGTGCAGGCAGTGCCCGGTGAGGGTGCGTATCTTCTTGGTTTTGGCGTGCTTGGCCAGCTCTCCCACCAACCTGGTCTTGCCGATGCCCGCCTCCCCGGAGATGAAAACCGTCTGCCCCTCGCCCAGAGTGGCGCGCTGAAGAAGCTCCTTCAGCGCCGCCAACTTCTCCTCCCGGCCCA
>DAOVRJ010000226.1 GCA_030628225.1 Candidatus Zixiibacteriota bacterium
CAAGTACGTCGCCAAAGCGGATCTGGATCACCTGGACGCGGCCGATGGCGATCCGGCCAATGCCGTTTATGTGGACGATGCTGGAAAGGTGGGTATCGGGACGACGAGTCCTGCCACTGAGCTCGTGGTTATCGGCACTTCTCGTCTCGGGATCGGATCGGCTTACGTGGAGATCAATAATGATGGTCACCTTTCTGACATCGATGATCCCGTCACCATCGACGATGACCTGAAGGTTCTGGGGGCCGGGAATTCTTCATTCGCCGGCAACGTGGGCATCGGGACCACCAGTCCGGCGGAGAGGCTCGATGTGAATGGTACAGCCCGCATGACCGGTTTCAAGCTGACGACCGGTGCCACTAATGGTCATGTTTTGACCTCAGACGCTTCTGGTGTGGGGACCTGGCAAGCCGCAGCCGGAGGGACTGATGGTGATTGGACGATTTCAGGAAACGACATGTATTCCGCCGTTTCCGGGAACGTGGGCATCGGGACGACGAGCCCCCAGATGAACCTGCATATCCATAAGGGTGGAGGTGAACTTTGCTATACCCAATTCACCAATGGTACCACAGGAAGCACTTTTAATGACGGTCTCAAGCTCGGATTAAACGGCACAGGAGAGGCTTTCCTCTACAATAAAGAGGCCTTGAAGCTCGTTTTGGGGACGAGTAACACTGCTAGAGTCACCATTGACCCATCGGGCAACGTGGGTATCGGGACGACGAGTCCAACCTATAAACTCGATGTTGCTGGCGATGCCGGGTTCAGCCAGTACCTGTATCACAACGAAGATGAGAATACTTATATCAAATTCACATATGACCAGATAGATCTGTATGCCGGTGATGTGTGGATGATTTCCGCCGAGGAGACCACTCAGGATGAAGTTGTCATCAATGAGGGCAGCGTAGACGTTGATTTTCGGGTGGAATCGGACAATTCTTCATATGCCCTGTTTGTCCGAGGAAGCGACGGCTACGTGGGCATCGGGACAGACTCTCCGAATTATCTCCTCGATGTGGATGGCGATGCGGGATTTAACGAGCACATCTACCACAACGGGGATGAAAACACGTACATTAAATTTAGCTCCGACCAGATAGATTTGTATGCCGGTGGTGTCTGGTTGCTCTCCGCTGATGAGGCCACACAGGATGAAGTTGTCATCAATGAAGGCAGCGCAGACGTTGATTTCCGGGTGGAATCGGACGACGATAACTATGCTTTCTTTGTCCGGGGGAGTGATGGGAAAATAGGCATGGGGACATCGAGTCCGGACTACAAGCTGGATGTGGAGTCTTCTGCTGAGGCCTGTGCCCGTTTCACGACGACATATAACGGTGCTTCTGCATACGGATGCCGCGGCGAGGCAGATCCTGGCGGAAACTATGATGCCGTGGGTGTATATGGCGTTTGTACACCCGCTGACCACTGGGGCTATGGAGTTTATGGAGAAGGAGGGTATATGGGCCTGAAGGGTTACCTCTCGCAAACGGGTCTATCCTTCTGTAATTACTACGGCGTGAGAGGATCTGCGGGACTCTCCAGCGGCCTTGGTACAGCTTTTGGTGTATATGGCTCCGGCTCTGGTGGAGCATCACACTATGGCGTTTACTACTCCGGTGGGTTGGGGGGTACTGGCACCAAGAGCGCCATCGTGCGCACCGAGGAGGGGCCCAAGGCAGTATACTGCCAGGAGTCTCCGGAGAACTGGTTCGAGGACTTCGGCAGCGGCCAGATCCATGGTGACCGCGCCGAGATCCGGCTGGCCCATGACTTTCGCCAGACGGTGACCGTCACCGAAATGCATCCCATGAAGGTCTTCATCACCCCCAACGCACGTTTGGGTGAATGGTGGGTGAAGAAAGGGACCACCGGCTTTACGCTTATGGCCCCGGAAGCTCCCGACGGGGCGAAGTTCGACTATCGTGTCGTGGCCAAACGCCGCGGCTATGAAGACCTGCGTCTCCAGCCGGCGCCTGCAGCCTATGCGGATCACTTCCTCTATCCCAACGTGGAAGAGGTTCCGCCGGAATACCAGGCTGACTGGCTGAAGTCACTTCCAGATGAACAGACGACTGAGTAAGATGCTGAGGTACAGGGATAGATTCAGGGCCCTCCTGAGATTTCGGGAGGGCCTTTGGTTTGAAAGAATAGGATTTGAGGAGTCGAAGGTTAAAGCGCCTCCACCCTGCCCCGAAAACTACATGTCACGGGACGCTCAGGGCGTTCGCTTCCAATGCCGAGATGATTCGTAAATGATTAGCAATAGTATGTCAGTATGTCAAATTTTTCTTGACATCACCGGCCAAGTGGTGTAAGCTTGAGTGAAAAACAAGGGTTTTAGATTAATTGCCGAGTAAAAAAAGATGTAGTTTTTGCATTGCACATCTGATGAGTTTCAAACTCTTCATCTCAAAGGGGGTGAACGAAGATGAAGAAGCTTCTGTACCTGTCATCTCTGTCCCTGATCAGCCTGGCTCTTCTGACCGTTTCTCCTGTTCAGGCTGACTACCTGCTGGTCAAGGACGTGCTCAGCACCAGCGGCGGGCATGTAGAGTCGGGCAGCTACCTGCTGGACTACTCTGCCGGCCAGACGGCCGTGGGCCAGAGCCAGGGCACCAGCCATATCGAGAGCGGCGGCTTCTGGGCCTGGTCGCCGTGGGGTGTGGAGGTGGCCGTGGAGGAGGAGATCTTGGAGCTGGTGCCTCAATCCTTCGCGCTCAGCCAGAACTACCCCAATCCTTTCAACCCACACACCACCATCCGCTATCAACTGCCGGAAGCTGGTTATGTCTATCTGGTCGTTTACAATGTGACCGGCCAACAGGTGCGTCGTCTGGTGGATTGGGAGCAGGCGCCCGGCGAGCATGCGGTTACCTGGAACGGGCTGGATGAGGCCAGCCGTCCTGTGGCCAGCGGCATTTATTTCTACCAGCTGCTGGCGGGGGAGTTTTGCGAGGTGCGCAAGATGTTGTTGCTCAAGTGAGAAGTGAGGAGATCGTGTTTGTGGAGAAAAGGGTTCAAGGAGTCCCCATCCTCCCATCCCTGCATCCCCAGGATTCAAGGATTCGAGGGAAAACCAAAAAGCAAAGCACCTAATTCATTGGGTTGGTGGGGCACACGACCTCTTGGCCCCTTGAATCCCTGACGCCTCAAGCCTCTATTCTCTTGAATCCTTGACCCCTTGAATCCTCGAACCCTTGAACATTTCGTATTCTCCAGGAGGTGTCTCATGAACCGGAGAAACATGATTATCACCGTAACACTGGCTTTTTTGCTTTGTTTGCATTTTGCGGCGGCCGACGCGGCCAGGCAGAACGTCAAGCTCGACGGTCAGGTCCGCAGCGTGGGTTTCTCCAAGGCTGTTCCCGGGCAGTTGAACTACCAGGGCTATCTGGTGGATGCTGCTGACTCGGTAGCGGTTAACGCCACCCTGGGGATGACCTTCCGTTTGTTCGACTCGGAGACCAAGGGTGTCGAGCTGTGGTTTGAGACCCACCCGGCGGTAGATGTCAGCAATGGTCTGTTCCAGGTTCTTCTGGGCAGTGTGACGGTCTTTCCGGCAGGGCTGTTCGACGGCACCACGTTGTGGCTGCAGACGGAGGTGGGAGCCGAGGCGCTTTCTCCCCGCAAGCCCTTGGTGAGTGTGGCGTACAGTAACCGTGCCGAGCTGGCCGATAACGCCGAGCGGCTGGAGGGCGCAACCCTGATAGGTTTGGACGCTCGCTGGGTGAACGAGGATCAGCCTAACAGCGTGACCAGTGCGATGATCACCGATGGTGAGATCGTCGATGACGATGTGGCAGCGGGTGCGGCCATTGATCCCGGCAAGATCGCCGGCACGGCCTGGACAGCGGACAACGACGGAGCTAGCAGCGGGCTGGATGCTGATCTGTTGGATGG
>DAOVRJ010000239.1 GCA_030628225.1 Candidatus Zixiibacteriota bacterium
ATCCCCCACCACTCCCGTGTCATCCACGAAGAAGATGTCTGCAGTGGAGGTGAAGGGATCAGAGCCGGGCTCGAAAAAGCCCAGCGTGTTACGGTAGATGTGGTAAAGATCCACCTCTATGGAACTACCATTTGTGTCCACAACCACCGGCGACCACTGCAACAACAGCTCCGTCTCATCCAGGGTAACCGTCAGGTCGTCGACGGCCCCCGGTGGGGTCTCATCAATGCACTCAAAAGAGGCCAGCTGGATGTCGTCGATGTTCCATCCGCAGAACCTCCAGGCGCCGTCTGTCGAGCCCATGGTCCAGCGCAGATAGACGGTTGGCTGGTTATCGGCCACGGCAGAGACGTCCAGGTTCACCTGCACCCAGGAGTCATCTGTGATCGTACTGCTGTTCTCCCAAACCGTTGTCCAATTCGTTCCGTTGTTGCTGACCCGCACGTAGGCGTGATCATAGGCCGCCTGCTCGACGCCCAACCAGCGCCAGAAGATCAGGTGCACATCGGATTTGCCGGTGCAATCGAAAGCCCCGCTGGTAAGGTGGGCCTCGGAGAGGTAGTTGGGATAGTCGCCGCTGAGGTTGTACCCGTAAACGTTGTCGCCGGTGTGGCCGCTGGTGGGATCCGGGCTGCCGTGCTCGCCGCCGCCGCCGGTGGGCTGACCAAATGCCCACTGTCCCTCAGTGGTCCAACCGGGATCGGTCTGCAAGCTATCCTCTATAAAGGGCACAAATTCACCCACATCCGCGGTGTAAAAGCTGGCCGGAGCAGTGGGCGGATCATACACGACGCCGCTCTCATCGCCCTGGGCGCTGAAATAATACTTCGGTGTGTCGGCACAACCGGCAGCGGGCAGGGTGGCGCGATAGAGCTCACCGCCCAGCGGAACCAGCGGCGAAGTCTGGAATCTCCCTCCGTTGTATCGGTAGTAGAGCGTGCCCGAGTCGGCAATGTAGTTCTCCTCCCCCTCCCTGATCTGTACGGTGATGTCGGTGGCCTGGCCCGGAGGCAGATAATCTGGCAGATCATACGGGTAGAGGATCTTCAAAAGCCGGCGAGCCATTCCCAGATCAGGATTGCCCCACAGGGCTCCCCACTCGAACATCTCATAATAGACATAGCCCCATAGCCCGTTGGTGTACATCTCTCTCAGCGCCCGCTGGTGGGCCTCCCCCTGACTGTAATCCCCGCTGGTCACGTCGACCGAGAAGAAATAGTCCAACGACTGGCTGGAGCCATCATACGGGCTATCCCAGCCCGGACATCCTAAGGCCACCTTGGTGGCGCCTAAAAAGCCCACACCACCTTGCTCCAGCATGGCCTGGCCGACATTCAGGTAATCTGTATCCGAATTGCTGCAGGCGTCGGCGAAGATGATGGCCGGGTAATCGTCGTTGAGATAGGAGCATGTGCTGGTGGAGACAAAGGCCTCGCCGGATCCATGGTAGATGTGGGTGGAGGTGGGCGAGCCATGGCCGGCCAAGTTCACGAAGGCGTATGTGCCGACGGACCATACATTGCGCACGTTGTTGAAGGTCAGGTTGTAATCCATGGGATAGGTGGAGTAGCCCTGCTCGTACATGCGGGTCATGGTCCAGTCGGCCATCCAGGGCTGGTCCACCTTGGCCTCCATGAGCACGGCGTTGTCCGTGCGCGGATTGGGATCATCATCCCAGAAAAAGGCTCCTAAAAGAAGGGCGTTCTTCTTGAACGACGGATCATCGTTCTGTTCGTAGGCCACTGACTTCTCACAGATGCTCTGCACCGTGCTGGCTGTGCTCCAGGGAATGCGGCCCACGTTCACCTCGCTGTAAAAATCGATGGGATCGGAGTCCTCACCATACCGGTGATCCTCGTCGTCATCCCAGGACTGGTCATCGGGCAGGGAAAGCTCGGCATAGTACAGATCGGTCTCCGGCTTGCCGTAGCCCAAATCCTGCCAGGTGCGGCGCATGGGCACATCGTCGTAGCTGCCCACCATAAGCACGTCCTCTATGCCCCACTGTTCGGAGGGATACTTGTCCCGCAGGAAGTTGCGCATGTTCTCGGCTGTATCATATCCCCCAGGATAGTTGGCGTTTATCCAGGCGGTGGTCACCACCTGAACGGTTCGCCCCTTGGCGGTCTCCCAATTGACCAGGGTATCCACGTAGGACACCAGGGCATCGGTGGTGATGATCACGAAATCGTACAGACCCTTCTCTCTCGCCGGTCCCTGCGGATACCAGCTTTGCGCCTGGTCGTAGTTGAGGATGATCTCCCGGGCAACCTTCTCCGTCCGTGGCAAATTGTCGACGATGGCCCGGCGTCCTTTCTCCGCAAACCTGTAGGTTACATGCACGGTGATGTCCGGATAATAGACCAGCTGTCCAGATTGAGGCCGATAGGCAAACGGGGTCACCCGCACGTCCACCAGGTTGTATTTGCGATAACCGGCGCTGCGGACGAATTCGACAGCATTTTGAGGATATGGCTGGTCGCTCTGGTACACGGAGCGGTAGTTCCGCTCGTACCGCTGCAGCTCCCGCTCGTAGATACGGGGGTCCTCCCGGCCGATGACCCGGGGCAGGGGGGCGGGAGAGACCTGATAGGTTCCCGGCAGGACTACTTCCCGGCCTGTCTGGAAGGTCACATCCACCACCTCGGCGCCCGGAGGAATGGCCAGGGCGAAAATCTTGGAGGGCAGGTTCGGCTTGCCCGGCACCAGCAGCCGGCCGAAGTCCTCGACATAAACTTCCTGCTCCCCCTTGACGTCTTGAATCTCGTACGCCCCAACGGGTATGATGACGCTCAACTGTTGTGTCGGCAGATCGGCCAAGGCCCATCCGCAGCACAACAGCGACAACATCAGGGTGAAAAACAGACAGCCGTTCACTTTCGTGCTCATCTACTCACTCTCCTTTCCGACCGCTCAGCGGTCATAGCAGTAAAAAATAACGTTTGTTTATGAACTCAAAGAGCTTTTGATGGCTTGCCTAAACCTCACCTCCTCGGTGACAATAAAAAAAAGGAGATACACTCCTACTCTATCAATTTTAGCAGATTGGGGGGTTTTTGTCAAGAGGTATTAATTTTGTGAGATATATTGTGAAGGATGGGGAGGTGTGAGGACGCGTTCACAAGAATGACAGATGTAGGGGCAAACGGCATTCGCTCTGGATTTGCTACTAGTGATATAATCGCCTCTATAGGGGCTCAATATATTGAGCCCTTTTTGATGTGGATGGATTGGGAGGGGGAAACCTCCCCCTCCCAATCCCAACCCAACCAGGATTCAGGGGTTAGGGTATAGGGAAAAGCAAGAGGACCATATTCTATCACCGTGAGTTGCATGTTATGGGGTGGAGACTGGGTCCCTAATCCCTAACCCCTGATCCCTAATCCCTGCCTTTCCGGGGTCCCTAACCCCACACAAAAAAACCGGCATATCGCCGGTCACTTCGCAAAATCCCATATCACAACGCCCCTCACCGCTTTCCCTTCCACTCCCGCAAGCTTCTCAACACCGTTACCATATCCTCCGGCAGATCGGACTCGAACTGCATGAATGCTCCTGTCTCCGGGTGGGTGAAGCCCAACACCTTGGCGTGCAACGCCTGGCGGGGCATGATCTTGAGCAGCTCCTGCCCCATGGCCCGGGCGGCCTGATGGAG
>DAOVRJ010000179.1 GCA_030628225.1 Candidatus Zixiibacteriota bacterium
TCTCGAATCTCGCTAAACGAGTTTCGAGTTTCGATATTCGAGGTTCGGAAATAAGTCTTGCTAGCATCTCTGGATTCCTCCCCGATTTAATCGGGGATCACGCGGGAATGACATTCCTTGGGAAATTATGTTTGGTTCTTACGGTTCCCGTATCCCGGTCCCCGGGTTTTCAACGAGTCTCGAGTCTCGAATCTCGGCCTTTGCATTGTCTCGGCCTTTAACCAGGATCCGGTTTTTCTTCTTGCCATCTTCGGCGCTTACATCTATCATCAAATTGCAGGTTAATGAACCCTGACAATAAAGTCAAGGGGAGGTAGAGAAAATGATCAAAACAGTTCTGACCATCGCCGGCTCCGACTCGGGGGGCGGCGCGGGCATCCAGGCCGACCTGAAGACTTTCTGTGCCTTCGGGGTTTACGGGATGTCCGTGTTGACCTCCATCACCGCCCAGAACACTCAGTGCGTCCTGGGTATCCACGACCTCCCGGCCCGGTTCGTCTCCCTTCAACTGGAGGCTGTGCTCACAGACATCGGGGCTGATGCTGCCAAAACCGGGATGCTCTCCAACTCCGGTATCATCCGGGCGGTGTGCCAAAAGATACGCCAACACCGGTTGGGCAACCTGGTGGTGGATCCGGTGATGGTGGCAAAAAGCGGAGATCGGCTGCTCCGCGAAGATGCCCGGGAAACCCTCAAACGGGAGCTCCTTCCCCTGGCCACGGTGGTCACCCCCAATTTGCCCGAGGCCGGGGTCCTCTCCGGAAAAACGATCTCCACCAGGCAGAACATGCGCGATGCCGCCAAGATCATCTTCGACCTTGGTTCCCGTTATGTGCTCATCAAAGGCGGCCATCTTAAAGGAAAAGCGGTAGATATCCTTTACGACGGCGACACCTTCGCTGAGTTTGAGTCGAAAAGGATCCACACCCGCCACACGCACGGCACAGGGTGTACTTTCTCGGCGGCCATCGCCGCCAGCCTGGCCCTGGGACGGACGGTACCAGAAGCGGTGGCCATGGCCAAAAAGTATATCTCCCTGGCCATCGAGAAAGGCCTGCCTCTGGGAGAGGGACACGGGCCCTTGAACCACCTGGTCCATCCTCCTTCAGAACCATAAAAAAACGGTCCCTCAGGAACCGCCGGTCAGCGTCTTTTATCTCTTCTCAGGTCCTTTTTTCTCTCCCTCCGGCAGGATCTCATTCATGCTGCCGGTGCGATATCCCTCCAGGTCCAGGACCACGTATACATACCCCACCTCTTTCAGGGCGGCGGCGATCTCCTCCCGCCGGGCCAGAACTTTCCCCATGTCCCCCTCCCTCACCTCGATCCTGGCCAGAGATCCGTGATGACGGACCCGGCTCCCCACATATCCCATCTCCACCAGCACCTCCTCGGCCCGCTCTACCATCCTCAGATCTTTTTCCCGCAGGGGCACGCCGTAAGGAATCCGCGAGGCCAGACAGGCCATAGCCGGTTTTTCCCATGTCTTCAGATCCATCCGCCGGCTCAACTGGCGGATCTCCTCTTTACTAAGGCCCACCTCCAGCAGAGGACTCCTGATCCCCAGCTCACGGATGGCCTGAGCTCCGGGCCGATAGTCACTCTGATCATCGTGGTTGGAGCCATCCAGGACGTGCCGCAGACCCTGCTCTCCGGCCAACTGAATCAGCCTGGCGAACAGGCCCCGTTTGCAATAGTAACAGCGCCGGGGGTCATTACGCACAAACTGTTCATTCTGCAACTCGTCGCTGTGGATGAACCGATGGCGCACACCCATCTGCTCCGCCAACCTCTGGGCCTGGCGGGTCTCAGAACCGGAGTGGATCGGGGAAACGGCCGTCACCGCCAGAACACCATCTGCCAGCACATCGTGGGCCACGCGCAATAAAAAGGTGCTGTCGGTCCCTCCGGAGAAGGCCACCAGCACGCTTTCCATCTCCCGCAACATCGCCCGCAGGCACTCCAGTTTTATCTCCACCAGCGGCTATCCTCCGGGCTTGACATACCGCAGCATGCCATCCAGGGCTCCCCTGGCCCGCCTGCTGATCTCCTCGGGGATGAAGATGCTATGCTGATCCTGCTGCAGCGAGAGCAGCACATCCTGCAGACGAATCTTCTTCATGTTGACGCACACCATAGCACTGCCCGTGGTGTAGAACTTCTTGCCGGGATTCTCTTTCCGCAGGCGATAGATGAGTCCCACCTCCGTGCCGATGATGAATTCCTCAGCATCGGAACCCTGGGCGAAACGCAGCATCCCGTCGGTGCTCAATACATGGTCCGCCAGGTCCACCATCTCGGGGCGGCACTCGGGATGCACCAGAACTACCGCCTGGGGATGAGCCTCCTTGGCCTTCTGGAGCTCCTCGGCTCGAATTCTGTGATGGACATAACAGAACCCGTCCCAGATAATCATCCTCTTCTTGGTGAATCGGGAGACATAATGTCCCAGATTCTTGTCGGGAACGAAGATAACCTCCTCGGCCTCTATTCCCTCCACCACCTGAAGGGCGTTGGAGGAGGTACAACAGACGTCGCTCTCCGCCTTGACCTGAACCGAGGAGTTAACGTAACAAACGACGGCGGCCCGGGGATGGGCTTCTTTGATCTGGCGCACCTGCCGGGCAGTGATGGTATCGGCCAGAGGACAGCCGGCATCCTTTCGGGGCAAAAGGATCTGTTTACCCGGCGAGAGGATCTTGGCGCTCTCGGCCATGAACCGGACACCACAGAAGATGATCACCTGCTCCGGGATTTTGGTGGCCTGCCGGCTGAGGGCCAGAGAATCGCCCAGAAAATCGGCGATGTCCTGAATCTCGCCCGGCTGATAGTTGTGGGCCAGGATCACGGCCCCCCTCTTCTTCTTCCAGTGGACGATCTGACTAATAATCTCTTGGTCAGACATCTTGTTCGGTTCCTTTTCAGGCTACTTTCGGCCAGTGACCATACGCAGGCAACCCGGCTATGGCCATATCAAGCCCCGGGGGCACAGCCGCTACCCGCCTGGCTACAGAGATCTCCCAGGGTCTGGGAGTCCAGGAACTCTATTATCATGCGGCCCGCCTGCAGCCAGAAATTTCGCATCATGCAGTTGTCGACTCTCTTGCACTTCTTGCCTGGCGAATCGTCCGTGCAGAAAACGGGGGTCAGGGGTCCCTCCACGGCCTGAAGGATCTCTCTCATGGTGATCTCGTCTGCATTTCTGCCCAGAAGATATCCCCCTCCAGGCCCCCGCACGCTGCGGATGAGACCCTCTCTGCGAAGCTTTAAAAAGAGCTGCTCCAGGTATTTCACCGAGATGTCCTGTCGTGCTGAAATTTCCCGCAACGGCACAGGGCCTTCCTGATTATGTAACGCCAAATCGTACATTGCCCTGGCGGCATATCTCCCTCGGGTAGAAAGACGCATGATCTTTAGCTCTCCTTTTTGTGGTGATATTTAAGTGATGCTATTTTCTGTTTATGTTCTGTTCCTGTTCGTCCGAAAAATATAGAGGACGTGATCCGTGTCCGTGATGAAAGTTTAGAGAGTTGGGCGAGTTTAGAGAGTTGAGAGAGTTGAGAAAGGCGGATTCTGGATTCTAGATGCTAGATGAAAAACAGAATGCTAGATCCTGATTCTAGATCCTGGTAAGTGAAATGCTCGATTCTGATAATATGCCAGGTTGACTCTGCATTTTCCGAGGTTAAGTTCTTAAAAAGCATCCAAGATCGGTCTTTCTTTTCTTTAACCAGTATCCAGTATCTAGAATCCAGTATCCAGTATCAGTCTTTCTTTCCCCGAGTCTCGAGTCTCGAATCTCTAGTCTCGGTCTTTTACCAGTATCCAGAATCCAGGATCCAGTTCCATATCGAGCATCGAGCTTTGTTGATTTTTTCCTCGATGCTCCTACAATACGAAACTACGAACACGCTTTATTCTTCATCAGAATATTAGTGGAAAAGTAGGGAAATGTCAAGACTTTTCAGCAAAACATAAAAGCTCCGTCATGAACCTCAAAAAAAGCTTGATTTTCAGGACGATTGATTGTATGTATTACTTCACTATTTTCCTTGTGCCTTTCGACTCCGTGTGAAGATGTCTTTATCAGCATAGAAGTTACTGCCGGCAACCATCTAACGTTGTCTGCCAACGCATGAAGCGGTAGAGGATAGCATCGTAACTTTCCAGAGGAGATCATTCCCCTACCTCCGCACTCGCGCCAATCGCTGCTGGGGCTTGCTGACATTTTCAGGCAACGTGGTGAGCGAATCCGGCGTCATAAATTATACTCGTTTGCCCTAAGACCCAAGATCAGCCAACAGCGGAAGAGGAGGTAAAAATGCATCAGGACATCGCGGCGCTCAACGAGAAAATTAATCAGGAGAGCGCATTTTTAGAGCAACTTCTCACGGAAATCCACAAGGTGATCGTCGGCCAGAAGTACATGGTGGAACGGCTGCTCATCGGCCTGTTAGCCAACGGTCATATCCTCCTGGAGGGAGTTCCCGGCCTGGCCAAGACTATGGCCGTGAAGACCCTGGCCGACTCCATCCGAACTTCTTTCCGGCGCCTGCAATTCACGCCGGACCTGTTGCCCGCCGATCTGTTGGGCACCATGATCTACCACCAGAAAACGGGAGATTTTGTTCCTAAAAAAGGGCCTATTTTCGCCAATCTCATCCTGGCCGATGAGATCAACCGGGCCCCGGCCAAGGTACAGAGTGCCCTGTTGGAGGCCATGCAGGAACGCCAGGTGACCATCGGAGACCATTCCTATCCCCTGGACGACCCCTTTTTGGTGATGGCCACCCAAAATCCCATCGAGCAAGAGGGTACTTACCCTCTCCCTGAGGCTCAGGTGGACCGATTCATGCTCAAACTGAACATCACCTATCCCAGCAAGCAGGAGGAGCGGGAGATCATGGACCGGATGACCACCGGAGATGTGCCAACGGTCAAGGCGGTGATCGCCCCCGATAGGATCATCGCCGCCAGGTCCACGGTCAACATGATCTACGTGGACGAAAAGATCAAGAACTACATCCTGGATATCGTCTTCGCTTCCCGGAACCCGGAGGAATATGGGCTGGAGGAGATCAAGGGGCTCATCGAGTACGGGGCCTCTCCGCGAGCATCAATCTATTTGAACATCGCCGCCAGAGCCCACGCCTTCTTGCGCCGGCGAGGATACGTCACCCCCGAGGATGTAAAATCCATAGGTATGGACGTCCTGCGCCA